>CAKQBP010000082.1 GCA_934216375.1 uncultured Veillonella sp. | reverse complement strand
CCTATCCATAGTTATCCCAGCATATTCATTCTATAGTTTCTACATAGAGAGAGGGGAGGTTTTGTGTATGAGGTTGTTTGTTAAGTTTGTGTTGTTAGGTATCGTTGGTGTTTGTAGTGTTGTGTTGAGTGGTTGTTCTTTCATTTGGACGACGGAGAATGGTGATCCTGCTACACCAGAGGATATCAAGTCTAGCGTGGAGAAAGAGTTCTCAGTTGTGCATCCGAATCTTGTTCTTCAGTCATCTGTGGTGGAGAAGGAGAAGCCATTCCAGCGAAATGTGTATGTGTTTTATGATGAAAGTAATGGTATTTCTTTTACTACAAATTCTGTAGTCAAGCGGCCAACATTGCCGGCCCCTGGTGGCGAGCGAAAAAATGATGCGGATTTTGCGTATTCACAAGCGTATTTAGTTCATTTGAATGGTTCGTTAGTGGAGCGTGCTAAGCAGTATGGCATGCAAATGGCGACGCACGAGGAAGCCTTGGAGTTAGCTAAGTCTAAAGCAACACGTGTGGCAGGTACTAATAAGATATCTTTATTCACATATGATGAGATTATCTTTGTAGACGAATCTGTAAAGGGTAAAGATATTCTAACCTTTATGAAATCTATATATAGTCTGTATAAACCGCAAGACAACCCAGCGTTATTGCACCCTCCTTCTGATAGAAGCGTAGGCTTTTATTATCTACCAAAAGGAGAAGCAGACAAAACAAAAGCTAAGTATTTGATCGCCTTTCGATTTATGGCAAAAAATGATTGGAAAGAAACCATGCTAACAGGCATTGGCAGTACTGGTAACGACACTTCGTCTGTAGAACGAGATTTTGTTAGCATTTTAGATCATATGATACAACATGCGGCTTATTAAATAAGAGATAGAGGTTACTATATTTTATAGAATTAATTACAGCTATGCAACAGTTGTACAATTGGGCCATGTAATGGGAAGGAACTTTTACAAAATATAGCGTTATATACGCAAAAATGCTATAATTATATGATGAATTAGTATCAGTGTTAGTAAAATGAGGTGAGATTGTGGCAGACCAACAATGGTCCCACGGGAATATTCATCCCGTTCAGATTGATAAAGAAATGAAGAACGCGTATATCGATTATGCAATGTCTGTAATCGTTATGCGTGCACTTCCAGATGTGCGTGATGGCTTGAAACCAGTACATCGTCGTATTTTGTATGCGATGCACGAAACAGGCATGACGCCAAATAAGCCGTACAAGAAATCCGCTCGTATCGTCGGTGACGTACTCGGTAAGTATCATCCACATGGTGATAGCTCCGTTTATGACGCGACGGTTCGCTTGGCGCAAGATTTCAATACGCGCTACCTCTTGGTTGACGGTCACGGTAACTTCGGTTCCATCGACGGCGATAGTGCTGCTGCGATGCGTTATACCGAAGTACGTATGGCGAAGATTACAACGGAAATGCTTGCCGATATCGACAAGGAAACTGTTGATTTCATGCCGAACTATGATGAAAGCTTGCAAGAACCAACTGTATTGCCAGCGAAGATTCCAAATCTTCTCATCAATGGTTCCAGCGGTATCGCCGTAGGGATGGCGACAAATATTCCACCACATAACCTCAACGAGGTATGTAATGGTCTAGCGATGCTCATCGACAATCCGGATGTGACGGTAGATGAATTGATGACGCAAATCAAAGGTCCAGACTTCCCGACTGGAGCGCTCATTTTGGGCCGAGACGGCATCAAAAAAGCGTATTCCACAGGTCGTGGTAGCGTTAAAATGCGTGCTCGTGCAACCATCGAAGAGATGTCCAAGGGCAAGCATAAAATCGTAGTGACTGAGATTCCGTACCAAGTGAATAAGGCTCGCGTCATTGAAACCATTGCGAACTTGAGTCGTGATAAGGTCATCGATGGCATTACAGCACTTCGCGATGAATCTGACCGCCAAGGTATGCGCATCGTTATCGAATTGCGGGCTGACGTGCAACCAGACATCGTACTTAACAAATTATATAAACACACTCAACTTCAAGAAACATTCGGCGTGATTATGCTAGCCCTCGTGGACGGACATCCTCGCGTATTGAATTTGAAAGAAGTATTGGGTTATTACTTAGATCACCGTCTAGATGTAATCGTACGCCGCACTCAATTCGAGCTTAACAAAGCAGAAGCGCGTGCTCATATCTTGGAAGGCTTGTTGATTGCCCTCGACCACATCGATGAAGTAATCGCTACAATCCGCAGTTCCCAAACTGACGAAATTGCACGTAATGCATTAATGCAAAAATTCGGGCTTTCAGAGAAACAAGCGGTAGCCATCCTCGACATGCGTTTACGCCGTTTAACAGGTTTGGAACGCGAGAAAATCGAAGAGGAATACAAGGAATTGTTGGCATTGATCGAAGATTTGAAAGCTATTTTGGCTAGCGAAGCGCGTCAACGTCAAATTATCAAAGACGAACTCGATGATATGAAGAAAAAATACGGCGACCCTCGTCGTTCTGAAATCACCATCGATACGTCTGATCTTGATGTAGAAGACCTCATTGCTGACGAAGAAATGGTTATTACCTTGACTAAACAAGGTTACATCAAACGCATGAATGCGAACGTATATCGCAACCAACATAAAGGTGGCGCTGGCGTTATCGGCATGAAGACGAAGGAAGACGATTATGTAACGCAAATTATGCATGTGCGGACCCATAATACATTGTTATTCTTCACATCTGCAGGCCGTGCATATCGCCTCAAGGCGTATGAAGTGCCAGAAGCAGGCTCCCGCAACTCCCGTGGCACCGCTATGGTTAACGTATTGCCACTCGCTGTAGGCGAATCCGTTACGACTATGATCGACCTTGAACGTGTCCATGAGGATGTAAATTTATTCATGGTCACTGAATTTGGCGTTGTAAAACGTACAGCTATTGAAGAATACCGCAACATTCGTCGTTCTGGCCTCAATGCGATTAACCTCGACGAAGGGGATCGTTTGATTTCCGTTAACGTAACGACTGGCAACCAAGACATCTTGATTGGTACTAAATTGGGCATTGCTATTCGCTTCAGCGAACACGATGTGCGCCTCATGAAACGGGCGGCTCATGGCGTGCGCGGCATTAAATTAAATGCAGGCGACGTGGTTGTAGGCGCTGGTGTTCTTAATACTGATGAAAGTGAAGCACAAGTGTTTACTATCTCTGAAGAAGGTTTTGGTAAACGCAATGATGCGGAAGCTTATACATTGCAAAAACGCGGTGGTAAAGGCTCTAAGAACTTCAAGATTACAAACAAAACCGGTGATGTAGTAGCCGTAGAGGTTGTTCATAACGATGACGAAGTTATGCTTATTTCTGAGCAAGGCAAAATCATCCGCTTCAATATGAATGACATTGCTGTGAAGAAGGGCAAAGCTATCTCTGGTGTGAAAACACAAAACCTCGACGAAGGTGATAAGGTAGCTAGTATTGCTGTTATTCCAGGCGCTGAAATCGAAGAAGAAGTAGAATAATATAAAACACTATATAACTATTAAGTAACCATGGGCGACCATCTTAGATGGTCGCCTCTAGTGTTGAGGAGTTTAAAAATGAAAAAATGGTTAGCTGCTATGTTTGCAGCAGGGGTTTTCTTTGTAGGTGGCTTTGGTCAAGCTAATGCTGCTGACTGGTACTATATCGATGCTGATGCTGACGATGCGGCATGGTTTATTGACAACTCTTCTGTATATAAAACAGATGATGCGGCCACAGTACTTGTTAAAATTAACAATGTTGAAGGCTTTACATATATCTACACAGTACGGATCGATCGCAAAGAAAAAACATGGACAGAACTTGATACAACAGTATATAGCAATGCTGGTATAGCATTGCTATCCAGTAAAGAAGCACAAAAACCTACGAAAATTGAACCGGATACCATGGGGGCGGAAGTTATGCAGGCCCTATGGGGAAAATAATTCCCATAATTGAGCAGGTTTATTTTTCATATAACATTTAGTTTTCCCTTATATACTAGTTTGTATATTTTTGTATTTTCTTTGAGAGGTATTATTATGAAAAAAACATTGGCAGCTGTTTTGGCAGCAGGCGCATTATTAATCGGCGGTATTGGTAGTGTTGATGCGGCTAATTGGTATACAGTAGGCACTGATAGCAATGGTGTTACTTGGTCTATCGACAATGATTCTGTTAAAAAAGACGATAAAAAAGCGGTAATGGACATTAAAGCTATGGACTACGAAGGTTACCACTACATCGTGACTGAAGAGTTCAATCATAAAAAACGGGAAGTTAAGGATCTTAAGGTGACTCTTTATAACCCACAAGGTTATGTTGTGAAAGAGGAACAAGTTAATAAAAATAGCCGTAAAGTTGAGCCAGGTACGCCTGCGTACGCTGTATTCCAACTTATTTGGGGCGGTAAATAATTGAATCCTACAGTCGAGTACACTGTTGATCAGTACAGGCTTGTCTGGATTGAATGATTTTGTGAAAGCTTCACTTGCGCACGTTCTTTTGAAGAGCGTGCGTTTTTTATGTATAATATAATTTTGTTTTAGCTTTTATAGTATTAACAATTAAGTCATTAGTTTTTATAGCGCTATAAGTAAGTCACTTATTAAGGCACATTAGTTAACGCCCTTAAGAAAGATGAATTATTCATCTTTCTATGGTAAAATGTGATTTATATTACACTTTTTCGGAGATTTTGTGCAAAAGTGTAACAATTCTACATAGTATAAACTTTCACCATAGCGTATACTATAGGTAAGATGCAGAAGTATGGCTTGGGCGCAGTGCTCCGTAGTTTGGCATATTTCGCCCCAATAGGTTTGGTAGTTATAGTTTGTTAGAGGAGGTCCTCATGTCTCAATACGAATTTATCGATAAACGCGTGCCGATTGCACTCGACAATCCATCCATTTATCACGACATTTCCAAGTGTAAAAACTGTACGTTATGCCGTCGCGCTTGTGCGGATGTAATGAGCGTTCTTGATTACTACGACCTTGATGCAAACGGCGATGTGCCTGTATGTATCCATTGCGGTCAATGTGCGGCAGCATGCCCATTCGACTCCATGCATGCTAAATCCGAGCTTGAAAAGGTAAAAGCAGCCCTTGCTGATCCTGAAAAAATCGTCGTAATCCAAACGGCTCCTGCTGTTCGTGTATCTATCGGTGAAGGCTTTGGCTATGAACCAGGTACATTCTTGGAAGGCAAAATGGTTGGTGCCTTGCGTAAACTTGGTGCAGACTATGTAGTAGATACTAACTTTGGTGCGGACTTAACCATCATGGAGGAAGCATCCGAGCTTGTAGAACGCCTTAAAAATGGCGGTCAAATTCCTCAGTTTACAAGCTGTTGCCCAGCGTGGGTACGCTTTGCGGAAATTTATTTCCCTGAATTGATTCCTAACTTGTCTTCTACACGTTCTTGTATCGCTATGGAAGCGGCTATGATTAAAACGTACTTTGCAGAGAAAAAAGGCATCGATCCTCGTAAGATCGTATCTGTATCTGTAAATCCTTGTACGGCTAAAAAAGCAGAAACGAAACGGGAAGAAGAAAATGCAGCGGCTCGTTACCACAATGACGAATCCCTTGGCATGGATACAGATATTTCCATCACAACTCGTGAGTTTATTCGTTGGATTCAAGAGGAACATATCGACTTCAACACAGTGGAAGAATCTCAATTCGACGACTTAATCGGTATGGAAACTGGCGCATCCATTATCTTCGGTAACACTGGTGGGGTTATGGAAGCAGCGATGCGTACGGCTTACAAGCTCATCACTGATAAAGAGCCACCTCCATATGCGTTGACTCACCTCGAGGACGTTCGCGGTATGGAAGGCGTAAAAGAGGCGACGGTTCAATTGGGTGATGATGTAACATTGTCGGTTGCCGTTGTTCACGGTGGCAAAAACACACGTGACTTTTTGAATGCTTTGAAAGAAAACGGTAAACATTATGACTTCATTGAAGTTATGGCGTGCCCAGGTGGCTGTATCGGTGGCGGTGGTCAACCGCGTACTAAATTGCCTCAAGCGGTTAAAACTAAGGAAGCTCGTATCGGTGGCCTTTACGAAGCTGACGAAAATTATAAATGGGTTGCGTCCTATGAAAATGAAGAAATCCAAACATTGTACAAAGATTTCTTAGGCGAACCATTGGGTCACAAGGCACACGAACTTTTACATACACACTACACAGACCGCAGCACGGTTCTTGGTACTCGTAAAGACGTAACACCTGAAACATGTCCAACATCCCCTAAATTTAAAGGCTAATGATAGCCAATTGCTTAAATATGGTGCAAGTAAACATATAGTAGCGTTAGCTATTTAGGGTATAACAACATAACATAGAAAATCCTACGGGTCATGAGTGACTTGATACTCACGTAGCCTTTGTTA
>CAKQBP010000081.1 GCA_934216375.1 uncultured Veillonella sp. | reverse complement strand
CGTCTTCTCTAAGTGCACCACAAAAACCAGAACTTGAGCCTAAACTTGTGCCTCAAACACAACGAGATCAAGTAGAGGGTGCAAAGGGGGCCGTTAAACAATGATGCGTCTAGCTTTAGCTCTCTCTGGATTTTTAATATATTTTATACAAGCGCAATTATTGCCTACTATTTTCCATACAAATTGGTTACCAAACTTAATTTTGACGATAATTGTTATGATTACTTTATTTAAAGGTCGTCGTATGGGGCTGATATCCGCTGTTGTTGGGGGTATCGTACATGATGTATTGATATCTAACTTTTTTGGGCTCCATCTATTCCCTTACGTAATTGTGGTATACCTACTATCTGCCGTAAAGCATCGTATCTATGAAGAACGCTGGTATTGGTCTAGTGGTATAGTAGCTATTTGTACGCTGCTAGATGGCGTTATTCGTAGCTTTATGATATTAGCTAGTGGTGGCGATTTGCACTTTGGACTATACTTGTGGCATATGGTATTACCCGTGATGTTCTGGAATGGCTTGTTAGGCGCTATTGTGCATGGTTTGTTATGGCGTAAAGATGATGAACAACAAGGTTATATTTGGTAAGGATTAAGGGGGTGAAAGAGTGCTTGAAGGCCTCTATAAACGAAGAAAAACGAATCGCTTTGATGTACTCTTTTACATTGTAGCCGGCATATTTATAGTCTTGGCATTACGCCTGATGTCGTTGCAAATCTTGTCTGGTGGTTATTACCAAGCTAAGGCAGAAGGCAACCGTTTGCGCATGGTATCCATGACAGCTGCTCGTGGTATTATGTACGATCGAAATGGTCAGATCTTAGTAGGTTCTAGACCGGCATACACTATCTCCATTTTGCCTACGGGGAAGGCTCTAGACGAAGGTGAAGTTGCTAAGTTGGCAACTTTGCTGAAAATTAAACCAGAAGATATTACAAAAAAGGTAAATGATCATAAATATGGTTATGAGCCAATTCGTATTGCTAATGATATTTCTATGGATGTAGTTACAAGCATCGAAGAGCATCGTCATGAATTACCAGGTGTTACCATAGATGTAGAACCACTTCGCTATTATCCATATGAAACGATGGCTTCTCAGCTCTTTGGGTATGTGGGTGAAGTGAGCGAAGAAGAATTAGAAGAGCTAAAACAGCAAGATCCAAATACCCTTATTAGTGGTGGTACTATTTTAGGCCGTTCTGGTCTTGAAAAACTATATGATTCCATCTTGCGTGGCACTGATGGTGGTAAACAGGTAGAGGTTGATGCTACAGGCCGACCGGTTGCGGAGGTAGATAGAAAGCATACAGTGCCTGGATCTAATATTCATTTGACAATAGATGCAAATCTACAAAAGGCTGCTGAAGAAGCTGTTAAGAACCAATTAGAACAGTTGCGTGCCCAAGGCATTCCAGCTCAAGGAGCTGCTGTAGTAGCAATGGATCCAAATACGGGTGCCATTTTGGCCATGGTCAGCGCCCCTGAGTTTAACCCTAATTGGTTTGCGAAGGGGATTACAACGGCACAGTGGAATCAATTGAATAACGATAAGAATCATCCATTTGATAATAAGGTTATTTCTGGTGAATATCCACCAGGTTCTCCGTTCAAGATTATTACAGGTACGGCGGCTTTAGATCTTAAAAAGGTTACCCCTGAAGAAATGATTTTTGATAGTGGTAAACATTGGCTTATCGATAAACGAAATGCAGAAGGTGAAGCATTAGGGTGGCTTAACTTTAATAAAGCTCTTGCAAAATCAGATAATGTTTACTTCTATGAAATGGGCAATCGCGTTGGCATAGAAGGACTTGTAAAATATGCTGGTTACTTTGGTATTGGCGAAAAGACAGGCATCAATCTTGTTGGTGAGGCCTCTGGTAATATGGCAAGTCCTGCTTATAAACGCAAAGTGTATGATGAAGATTGGTATTTAGGTGAAACCTTTGATGCGGCCATAGGTCAGTCTTTTACTTTGGTGACACCATTACAAATGGCTGTTATGCTCAGTGAAGTAGCAAATGGTGGCATTAAATACCGCCCATATGTGGTGAGCCGTATTGATAATAAGGATGGCACGCCAAAAGAAATTTTTGGCCCAGACAAGCTCGGTATCTTACCTGTACCAAAAAATATTATGGATCTCGTTCGCGAAGGCTTGCGTGACGTTACTAATGAAGGTGGTACAGCAGGGGAGTTGTTTAAAGGATTCCCTATTGATGTAGCTGGTAAAACAGGTACTTCAGAGAATGCACATGGCAGAGATCACGGCTGGTTTGTAGCCTATGCACCATATGATAAGCCACAAATTGTAGTGGTTGCACTTGTTGAGCAAGGTAGCTTTGGTGCGGGCTCTGCAGGGCCTATCGTAAGAGATATATTGGCTGCGTACTTCAATGTACCAGTGAATAAGAAATCTAATGATACAAATAGTAAGAGCAATAAGGAAACTGCTACGGGGACAAGTATTAATAAAGGGCAAAAACCTCAGAATGCGGTAACTAGTGGACAACCAAGAAAGGATTAGTATGGGCGAGATAATCGGCGTTGTATCCGGTAAGGGGGGCGTAGGTAAGACTACGATTACCGCTTGCTTGGGTTCAGCCTTAAGCAATGTAGGGCATCGCGTATTGCTCTGTGATGGAGATTTTGGATTGCGCGATTTAGACCTTGTGTTAGGAGTGGCAAATGAAATTATTTACGACGCATTAGATGCGAGCGAAGATAAAGACTATATGGATGATGCCATTGTATCAATTGCTGAAAACTTAGATTTCCTACCAGCTAGCCAAAGTGCTCGTTGGGAAGATATAGGTCGTAAAAAATATAAAAAATTAGTCCGTCGCCTCTCTGAGACATATGACTATATTTTAATTGATGCTCCTGCTGGTATCGGTAAGGGCATAGAGTCTATTTTAGAATTAGTAAATCGCTGCATCGTGGTGACGCATCCTTTATGGGTATCCTTGCGTAATGGGGCACGCATGATTCAAGTATGTCAAGAACATAATATTCGTGATTATGCTATTGCTTTTAATGCAGTACCTATCGATGGAGAGGATATCCATTTATATGATATGTTAGAAGTCCTTCGCGCTGAATATGTAGGGGCTATAATTCCTTATGATGAGGATATTTTGACCTATACACAAGATGGTCGTTTGTTAGAATTTGTTTCTAGTGAACTAAAAGCTATGTTAGCACCTCTTGTTGATTATGTAACTACCGGTGAGTGTTGGGAAGACTACGATGTACAAAAGCACTTCGATGCTTATGTAACTAAGAAAAAAACATCGAAGGAGCAAGATAGTACACCAAGTCTTGCAACAGTAGGTGAGTCTATTTTTGAGGATTCTAACAATGTTCATTACATTAATCGTGGCGGTTGGACCACGCAACGCTTATTGGTGCAAGGGAAACAAAGCTTGTGGCGCCGTAGCAAGTTGAAATAGGTGATATGATGTGGCGTAAAATATGGACAGATAGCGATTGGACTATCATCATATGTACTATATTACTTGTCGGAATTGGTCTTACAGCTATTGGTAGTGCTACCCATGTGAATCATGAAGCTATCGGTTTTGGTAGTTTAGTGGTAAAACAACTCGTATTCTTTTTAGCAAATATAGCTGTCGTTATAGGTATGCAATTTCTAGATTACCATCGCCTTAAAGGGTGGGGGAATATGATTTATGTGATTACCATGCTTATGTTAATTGCAGTCATGGTAGTTGGTACCTCCGCACTAGGTGCACAGCGTTGGATTCAACTGGGGCCAATTACTATCCAGCCTTCAGAGTTTTCTAAACTATTGATGATTATCTGTATGGCTAAAATGTTAGAACCGCGCATTGGCAAGTTAGATACTTTTAAATCCCTATTGATGCCAGTGTTATATGTAGGGATTCCTATCCTTCTCGTATTCTTACAACCTGACTTGGGGACATCCCTCGTATATATTGCTATATTTGTAGGGATGCTCTTTATATCTGGTATCAAAACTAAGCTTATAAAAATCATTGCGAGCGTGACTTTACTCTTGATGCCTTTGGGCTGGTTTGTACTGAAAGAATACCAAAAGCAACGTATTCTAGTATTTTTAAATCCAGATATCGATCCCTTCGGTTCTGGCTATCATATCATTCAATCTAAGATTGCCATCGGGTCGGGTATGATTTTTGGTAAAGGTATCTTTAATGGTACTCAAAGTCAGTTGAACTTTTTACCAGAAAATCATACGGACTTTATCTTTTCTGTAATCGGCGAAGAATTTGGCTTTGTAGGATGCATTGTAGTATTGCTATTATTGTTTATGCTTATTTATCGCAGTATTCAAGTAGCATATACCTGCAATGATAATTTTGGTATGTTATTAGCAACGGGTATTGGTACGATGTTTGCCTTTGAAGTGCTCGTAAACGTAGGCATGACGATTGGTATCATGCCTGTAACGGGGATTCCGTTGCCTTTCCTTAGCTATGGTGTTAGTGCGCTAACAACTAATATGCTGAGCATTGGCATTTTATTAAATATTGCTAGACAGCGGACAAAATATATATTTTAATATCCTTTCATAGGATTGATTGTGAAAGAAGTCTTTCATTAAAGACGGAGGATGTATGATTCAATTAGATACGTCATGGTTACAACATGTCCAAAAGCCTGCTCGCTACACGGGCGGCGAATACAATAGTATCGTGAAAGATCACAGTACTGTTGATGTAACTATGGCTTTAGGTTTTCCCGATGTGTACGAAGTGGCCATGAGTCATTTGGGCATCAAGATTTTGTATGGTCTCGTAAACCGTCGTGAAGATGCGGTAGCCGAGCGCGTATTTGCACCGTGGCACGATATGGAAGAGGAAATGCGCAAGCGTAATATTCCATTATTTTCCTTAGAAACACGTACGCCTATTAAAGACTTTGATGTGTTAGCATTTACGCTTCAATATGAAATGAGTTTTACTAACATTTTAAATATGCTCGATTTAGCAGGCATTCCTATGTATGCTAAGGAGCGTGATTTAGATTTTCCACTGCTTGTATGCGGTGGCCCTTGTGCGTATAATGTAGAGCCTATTGCTGATTTCTTTGATATCGTATCCCTCGGTGAATCCGAAGAGTGGGGCGATGAATTCATCGACTTATTTAAAGCAGAAAAAGCCAAAGGCTTCCCAGGTGGCAAAGAAGGCTTTTTGCGTAAAGTAGCTCAAATTCCTGGCACATATTGCCCGGCTTTATACGATGTAGAATACACCGAACAAGGCGATTTTAAATCGATTACGCCGCGTTTCGAAGACGTACCTGCAACTGTTGAGAAACGTATTATAGAGGATGTAGAGAATGTATTCTATCCAACAAAGCCTGTTGTACCGTTCCTTGATATAGTGCATGACCGCGCTGTATTGGAGTTATTCCGTGGCTGTACGCGTGGTTGTCGTTTCTGTCAGGCCGGTATGCTCTATCGTCCGGTTCGTGAAAAGACGCCAGAACGTTTGTTACAGATTGCTAAAGATACAATTGCCAATACGGGGTACAATGAAATATCCTTGATGAGTTTGAGCTCTGCGGACTATTCTAAATTGCCTGAACTCGTAGATATGCTCATGGAAGAGTTTAAAGATAAACAAGTTAGCGTTAGCTTACCGTCATTGCGTATTGATAGCTTCTCTATCGATATTGCGAAAAAGGTACAGCAAGTGCGCAAGAGTGGTCTTACCTTTGCGCCTGAAGCAGGTACGCAACGGATGCGTGACGTTATCAATAAGGGCGTTAGTGAAGAAGATTTGTTGGCCGCATGTACTAATGCCTTCAAATCAGGATGGAACACGGTTAAATTGTATTTTATGATGGGGCTTCCTACAGAAACAGACGAAGATTTGGCTGGTATTGCAGATCTTGCGTACAAGGTGCTTGACTTGCACCGTGATATTACAGGCAAACGGAATGGGTCTGTAACGGTGAGCGTATCCTTCTTCGTACCAAAAACACATTCTCCATATCAATGGTATGGTCAAGAAGATGTGGAGGAGATTCATCGTAAACAACGTTACTTGAAGTCTCTCATCAATAATCGTAACATTTCTTATCACTATCATGATGGTTATACTGGCTACATGGAAGCCGCTTTTGCTCGCGGAGATCGTAGACTATCTAAAGTTCTCGTAGAGGCTTGGAAGGCTGGTTGTAAATTTGATGGTTGGACTGAGTTCTTTAACTATGAAGCTTGGTTGAAAGCATTCGCTGACTGCGGATTGGATCCTGCGTATTTTGCACGTCGTACACGAGATTTCGATGAGCCATTGCCTTGGGATCATTTAGATTGTACTGTAAGTAAAGCTTTCTTAAAGCGTGAGTGGGAGCAAGCGGTAGCAGCTAATCTTACAGGCGATTGTCGTCGAGCTCCATGCAAGGGCTGTAATGTATGTCCAGAGCTTGATACAGCTATTATTGACTATAAGGAGGGTGGCAGAGTTGAAAAAGTTACGTTTGGCCTTAAATAAAGGCGAAGAATTGAGATTCTTGTCGCACCTTGATTATGCACAAGCTGTAGAGCGTATGATTCGTCGCGCCGGAATCAAAATGGCTTATTCCGAAGGCTTTAATC
>CAKQBP010000080.1 GCA_934216375.1 uncultured Veillonella sp. | reverse complement strand
TATGAATAAACCTGGTTCTTGGAATGCCTATGTAGACTATAAATACTTTGCCCATGGTTCCTTCTTTGGTGGCAATGGTACAGAGGCTGTTCCTGATCGTTACTTAGATGGTATTAAGAGCTTTACCTTTGGTGGTGGCTATGTGCCAACTAAAGATCTTCTTTTACAAGCATTCTATACATTTGATGCTAAAGGGATTAATAAACGAGATACCTTATATGGATCTGAAAACTTCAAACTTGGGAATTATACTCGTTTCCAAATGACGTATAAATTCTAAAAATTATGTCCGATTTGTCCGAAACGTATATTTTTGGTCTATTCGGAGTAGATATGCAAGATACACTTTGCTAACATTAAAATGTGAATGATATTCAATGTCATTATATGTTAGTGAAGTGTATCTTTTTATGTTTGTGTGTAAGATACAAGACATATGTTTAGTTATAAGTTTAGGAGGGCACAATGAACCGGTGGGGACATACAAAGCGTACCATAATCCTGTCTAGTGCAGTTGCCTTGTGGCTTAGCGCGCCTCTAGTGGTTTGGGCAGATAATGCGACTGTCACTACAGATGTTGTTCATGTGAAAGGCACATGGGCAGAAGAAGAAGCAAAATTGAACTCACAGCAAGTGCAAATCATTACCAAGAAAGAGATTGAAAAGAAACAGGCGAAGTCCGTCGAAGATATTATTTTTACACAAACAGGTGTATCTAGAACAGTTGATGCTATGGGACGTGTTGGTGTGTCCATTCGCGGTGCAGAAGCACGTCACACTCTCATCCTCGTGGATGGTCAACCAGTGCTAGGTGATTTTGATAAGTACTCTGGTGCGGCAGACGAAGTACAACGTTTGGGCACAGAGAACGTAGAGAGAATTGAAGTTATTCAAGGTGCGGCTAGTGCTAAATACGGATCCGATGCAGTAGGTGGTGTAGTTAATATCATCACTAAAAAAGCACAAAAGAAACCATCCGTACAATTTAATGCTGAAGGCATGCGTCGTAAGAGCGATGGCGATGTGTTTCCGTTCCAAAACTTCTTCATTCGTGCCGATTCTGGTCAAATGGGCAAGTTAAAGGTTGGTTTGTCAGGTAGTAAACGAGATCTTATGCCTGTTCTAGCATCTGTTAAACGTCGTGCCTCTGGGATGGCCTTTGACTATGCAAAACATAACTTTAAGCCAAATGTACTTCGTTACTATGGTGATGCGGCAGATATCGGCCTTGTAGCGACCTATGAGGCAAATGATAAAAATAAGGTGGAATTGAGACTTAATCGGTACACGGAAGATCTTGTACGCGATGTTAAGCATTCCGACTCTGACTTAGAGCCACAACAACACTTCAAACGTACCGCAGATCGTAATACAGCTAACTTGCAATGGTCCTCTAGAGCTGGAAAGAGTGACTGGACGGTAGAAACTAATTACTCTCGTATTAAAGAAAATGACGTAGCCCTCATTAACTATACAGGTCGTTCCGCTTATGAAGGCTCTAATGAGTTGCGTTATATCGATAACATCGATCATCGTCAATTAGATATTCGAGTCAATGCGAATACGCAAGTCAATAAAAATCATTTGCTAAGCTATGGTGTTAGCTATGCTCGTGAAGAAGGATCTGGTAGTCGCTTAAAGAGCTCTCCTAATACAAGTACGATGTACATCGATCCTTGGGATTACGATAAAAGTTTGTTAGTAGACCGCCTTGATCGTCTCGTGCGACGTAAAGGCGATAACAGTGTTAAAGTTTACTCTCACATCCATGATTATAAATTCATTAATTCTGGTGGTGGCATGCCACAATGGGATATGGATTATGAATATTATGGTGCAGCGAATGATGCGCAAAAACCGGGGATTACATATGATGATTATGTGAATTACGGTCTATCGGAAAGCCGACTCAGTGAATGGTCAAGCACATCGCCAAATAATCAGCCAGTAACGGATGAATTCAAGAAGCGATATTATGCTTTGGAAAATCGGTTGAAATCGGAAAATCCTGAAATGGCGGCGCATCGTGCAAATATCGTAGGCGACTATTTTAAATATGGTGAGTCTAACGATCCAGAAATGCGTAAGAAAGCGCCTAAGCTAAATGGTAAGGCTTTCTTGGAAGAGTACCGTAATCGCGACCAACGCTTGACTACTGGTAGTGGTACGATTCGTAAAATAAACGCTTATATTTCTGATACATGGCAAGTCAATAAGAATTTAACATTGTCTCCAATTGTGCGTTTTGATAATAGTAGCTTGTTTGGTTCTAACGTATCTGCATCCTTGGGCATGACATATAACGTTAACGGTAATACACATCGCAGATTTAAAGCCAATGTAGGTACTGGTTATACAGAGCCTGGTATGGGCGAATTGTGGTATAACTGGGAAATGTATGCTTCTAACCCTGTAGGGATTGGGGTAGCAAAACTCGGTTGGTATTGGGCTGGCAATCCTAATTTGAAACCAGAAAAATCAGTCAATTTCGACATGAGCTTGGAAGGTGAAAATAAAAATACATATGCACGCGTAGGTGTATTCCATAACCGTATTAAGAATTATATGTCTGTATACTTCACTGGTGATTTTATGGACTTTGCACCATATCTTAAGGGTGATGCGAAATACCAACGTGCCCCGGATATGATTTACAGCTTTAAAAATATTGGTAAAGCTGAAATTACAGGGCTGCAAGCGGAAGTACAACAAAAATTTGGCAAATATTGGTCTGGTAAATTAGGTTATACATATTTACACGCTATCAACAAAAGCGATCCATCCATGCCACGTCAATTATTGGATAAACCAATGCACAAAGTTGATATTGGCATTACTTATGATAACCCTAAATCCGGTTGGAATGGCTCCATCTGGGGTGATTACTATATTAATATGCTTGATAGTAATACTCTTAATAACGGTGGTAACTACTGGCCAGATATCTTGTCTGGTGATGCTGGCGTATATAAGAAACAAATGTATGAAAAGAAAACATTTGGCATTTGGAATGTAATGATTCAAAAACGTTTCAATAAAAATGCCATGATGTATTTCGGTATCAACAATATTTTTAACCATCGCGATGATGATCGTGCTACTCAAGAGCGTGTATATCGCATGGGTGTTAACCTTAAATTTGGTGGTGGCGATAGCAGCAAAACTACGGCTATCGGGAAAACTAAAGATGGTGCGAATGTTACAGGTGCTAATGTAGCTAATGGTGAAGTGGTAAACTCTGAATCTGGTGTACAAAACGTAGCTGATGTAGTTCGTTTAACTGACTTTATTCGTTCTGATTTCGATACCACTAAAGAACGTGGTATTACAATGGTTGGCGACTATAGAGCACGTTGGATGGCACATGATGGTTCTAATAGACCACAATCTCCATTTAGATCGAATTCTGCCATCGGTTCTGCAAAAGCCAATATGTACGATGCTAATCGTCATAGTTTTGAACAACGCTTACGCCTTGGCTTTGATGCTCGGCTTAATGAGTTCACAAACCTCAAGGTTATTGGCAGTATGAGTGGTATGAGTGGAGTAGATACAAGCTGGACAAAATCTGATTCCAAAGGTCTCAACCATCAACGACTTGATACAGTTGATCTTACAAGACGCGTTAAGAAATGGGACGTATCTGTAGGGCGTTTAACTGAGCCTATGGGCGTTAGTGGCTACTGGTTTGGTCAATCTTATGATGGCGTTCGTGCTGTTTGGAATGGCCATGATTCTCAAGTTCGTATTGGTGTTGGTACTTTCAAACATAGTACAGGTATCACTGATTCTGCATATACTCATGCAGTGCACAAAGTTATCTTTAGACCACCAACAGCAGCTGAATTGATTGGTATCAATCGCGATGATTATCCATATGATATTGAGAGTGCTACTAAAACCGGTTCTGATGGTGAGAAGAAGACCTCAACAGATCCGGCAGCTCCAGATAGTCCAACTGGTATTTATAACTCCACATACAAAGGTAAGACAGATAGCCTCTACTTCTATCAACAGCTCAAAGACTTGCAAGCTGAATACGAAGCTTATAAGGCTACATTAAACCTAAATTGGAGTAATCCAAACCGCGATCAAGAAGTTGAAAAGGCTAATGCTAAGTTAGCAGAAATACAACAAAAACAAGCTCAAGTTATGAGTCGATTACAAGATATTCTTACAAAAGCATATCCTACAGATATGGCAGGGACTAAATTCTCCCTTGATATCCCATCTGGTGGGTATGCAATGTATGAAATCACCAATAAGAAAACAGGGGAAAAACTGTATAAAACAGGCGATATTATGTATAATGTAAATTCCCCATTGTACCCTGAATCTATGAAAGAAAAGGCAAAAGGTCTTATCGTATCCTCTGATAATAAAGAAGCCTTGCTAAATCCTAAAGAGTATGTTGATAAACATGCAGCTGAGATTAATCAATCGATTACAGAAATTGCCAAATATAATGCAAAAGATAACTGGAGTAATTATAACAATAGTGGGCTTGACGAAGTTTGGGTGAAACAAGCTGATGGTACATTTAAGAAATCTTATGATTACTATGGTCAACCGTCAAGTGATTATGAATTCACTGGCTTCTTAGGTGCAAAGACTTACAAATACGATAGTGGTAAATATGTATTTAGTGATTATGATGCTAAAGATGCCATTTACAAGAAGAACTTCACCATGTCCTCTGGTGATTATGGCGAAGGTGGTTCTTACTATGGTTGGGGTATGCCTAATGCATTGTTTAACTATATGTATAATCTTGAAAAAGTTGTACATGATGCGGAATCTGAAAATAAATTGCCACGTGAAGCAATTGGTAAGATCATTGGTAATTTGATTAGAACAGAAGGTGTAGTTCTTGAAAAAGATACTGTACCAGCTATTGATAAGGCAGCCTTTATTCAATACAAGAAACAAATTGGCTCTCGTCTTGGTTTACAAGCTTGGTACTTACGTTCCTTTGGCGGTAAAACCCATACATATTTAAATGCTAATGGTAACAGTAATGATGAATATAGCTTCTCCAATGTAGCTCATGTGTTTGGTATCGGTGCTAAGTATCAACTTGGTGCTAATGCAGCTGTTACAGTTGATTATGGTCAAAACCGTTCTAACTTAGGACGTTACCTCAATGGTAATACTGTATATCAACATGAACGTGGCACAGCAGACTTTACTCTAAAAGGTCATCAAATGGGCGGCACACCACACTTCTGGATGGCTCGTCTAGATATTGGGCGTGCTGATTTAGATATTCCGAAATCTTGGAATGCGTTCATCGATTACAAATACTTTGAACATGGCTCCTTCTTTGGTGGCAATGGAACGGGTGCAGTACCTGATCGTTACTTAGATGGTGTTCGCAGCTTTACATTTGGTGCCGGCTATGTACCGCGCAAGGACTTGCTTCTTGAAGCATTCTATACATTTGATGCGAAGGGCACTAATAAACGAGATACTTTATATGGTAGTGAAAGCTTTAAGTTAGGCGATTATACACGAATTCAAGGGACCTATAGGTTCTAATGCTCAGTCTGTAAACAGGCAGAAAGGTTACTAATATGGAAAATTTAAATTATGTCATTCACTTATTTCATAGTGGCGGGTATGTAATGTATCCATTGTTACTCTTGTCTTTCATGGTTATCGCTATAGCTGCAGAACGTGCTTTCTTCTATCGTAAGTATGCAGGTAAAACATTTGTTGTAACTCATGCCGTAAATGAATTCGCAAAATTACAACGTTGGGATGAAATTGATAAAGTAATTAAAGAGAACCCTTCTATTGCAAGTCGTATTGCGGAAGCAGGTTTAAAAAATGATTCTAGCGAAGAAGCAATGAAGACCGCTTTTGCTGATCAAATGGGGGTTGATGCAGTTGGTTTCCGAAAATATATGGACTACTTAAGTGCAACAGTTACAATTTCTCCATTATTGGGCTTGCTTGGTACAGTAACAGGTATGATTGGCTCTTTCAGTATCCTTGACTCCGGTGCGGGTGCATCTGCCATTACTGGTGGTGTAGGTGAGGCGCTTATCGCGACAGCATCTGGCTTATGTGTGGCCATAATGGCATTTATCGTTTACACAATTTTTAGTCATCGTTTGGACTCCATTATTAACCAAATTGAAAATATGTGTGTAAATATAGTTACAGCTAAACGAGAAGGGTGGAAATAGTTATGAACTTGCAAAGCTTTCGTATGAAAACTAAGCCGGAATTCATGATCATTCCAATGATTGATATCATCTTCTTCTTGTTGGTATTCTTCATGATGAACAGCTTGCAAACAGTGGCTCAAAAAGCCTTGTCTGTACAATTACCACAGGCTACTAGTGCTTCTGCACCAGCTCAATTACCAGTGGTTTTAACATTAGATGCGGAGGGTCATATTACGATTGATAACAAGCCAATGAGCATTGACGATGCTGAGGCAATGGTAAAACAACGTATCCAAGAAAACCCTAATGCTAGTGTTATCTTACAAGCCGATAAACGAGCGGCTCATGGTCAAGTAGTAGCGATTATGGACATGTTAAAACAATCTGGCGTTAAACGCTTAGCTATTGCAGCTGAACAGAAAGGATAACTATGGGACTAGGCATATCATGGAAAAAAGCAGCCATTATATCCGCCGT
>CAKQBP010000079.1 GCA_934216375.1 uncultured Veillonella sp. | reverse complement strand
TTTAATCTTTTATATGCCCTGCTCCCCATCACACGCACAATAAAATGAACAACAATTCAATATCTTTCAAATGATCTTGCGCATTATATGGAGTAACGCGCAAGTCATCCCTTTATAGGGAGAGTGGGAATGGTGGTGCTATGCACCACCTTTTCCTATATTAAGGGTTCTGATTCGCAGATTTCTTTAGAAAAATATGGCTACAGTTCGACATATGTATTATAGAGGGGCTATTAAGTAGGTACTACCAAAGTTGAGTTGGCAGGAAATAAGGTCTTAAGGAGCGACTTGGCGGCCCCACGTAGTGGGGTGGGTGGCCATCGGAGTTCCGAGAGACCTTATTTCTGCCTTACCGTACTAGTAACTAATAATAGCTCCTCGAATACAAAACAGTGGTTATTTTTCTAAGAAATTGCGAATCATTTGTTCCCCATTTGGTGTCATGATGGATTCCGGATGGAATTGCACTCCATATATCGGGTAGTCTTTGTGTTCTACGCTCATTACTTCGCCGTCGTCTGTAATGGATGTGACGATGAGTTCGCTTGGCATAGTTTCGTCGATAATCGCCAAGGAGTGGTATCGTGCGACTTCGAATTGTTCAGGCAAGCCCTTAAGGATTTTAGATGGGTGTACTTGTTTCGCCACGCTTTGTTTGCCGTGCATCACTTGTTTTGCGTAGGATACGGTACCGCCGAATACTTCACCGATGGCTTGGTGTCCAAGGCATACGCCGAGGATTGGAAATTCCCCTTTGCATTCACGCAATAGGTCTTCGTATACGCCCGCATCAGCTGGTCTACCAGGACCTGGTGAAAGTATCACATAATCTGGTTTCAACGAACGGATTTCTTCAACTGTTAATTCATCGCTGCGGATGACTTTAATATCTGGATCGATAGAGCCTACTAATTGATATAGATTAAAGGAAAAGCTATCGTAATTATCTATAAGGAGTACCATTATTCTACCTCCTGTGCACTTGTAATTGCGGAAATCATAGATTGGCCTTTTATCAAGGTCTCATTGTATTCGCTTTCAGGAACGCTATCGCGAACGATACCAGCACCAGCACGAACATATACCTTGCCACCTTTATTCATAGCCATGCGGATGCCAATACATACGTCCATATTGCCGGAGAAGTCGATGTAACCTACGGCACCGCCATATACGCCGCGTGGGCTTTTTTCAAGTTCGTGTAAAATTTCGATAGCACGAATCTTAGGCGCCCCAGACAATGTGCCGGCTGGCAATGTAGCACCGATAGCATCGAGTGCATCTTTGCCGTCTTGAATGTCACCGCTTACAGTAGATGTAATATGGATGACATGGGAGAAACGTTGCAACATATGTAATGCCTCTACTTTTACAGAACCGAATTTAGAGATTTTACCTAAATCATTGCGCCCAAGGTCAACGAGCATGTTATGTTCAGCCAACTCTTTTTCGTCGTTAATGAGTTTTTCTTCAATCGCAAGATCCTCTGCTTCATTTTTACCGCGTCGCATCGTACCTGCAATTGGGAAGGTGTACATTTTACCATCTGTCATTTTCACCAAAGTTTCTGGAGAAGCACCTGTGAGCTCTACATCACCGCCAGATAAGTAGAACATGTATGGAGATGGATTCAAGGTACGTAATACGCGGTATGCATTTAACAAGCTCCCTTCAAACTCGGCTTCGCGACGGTTAGATACAACACATTGGAAGATATCCCCTTCCTTGATGTAGTGCTGCGTCTTTTTAACAACTGCTTCAAACTCGTCCTTTGTAAATTCTGAAGTAAATTCTGTTTTAAGGATGCCTTTTGGAATGTTAGCCTCTTTACCGTTCACTACGAGGTCAGCTAAAGCTTTCAATTCAAGCTCCGCCTTGTTATAGTTGCGTTCCAAATCATTTGTGCTGATGTTGGCAATCAAGTAAATTTTATTTTTGTAGTGATCAAAAGCGATAACTTTATCAAAGAGCATAAGGTCTACATCGTTTACCATGGCAGAATCATCATCTGGCGTTGGGAAATCCAATGTTGGCTCGATATAGCGAATGTATTCACATCCGAAGTAGCCCACAAAGCCACCTGTAAAGGTTGGCAGTTCCTCGAGACGTGGGCTCTTGTATTGGCTTAAAATATTGCGAATCTCTGCAGCAGGATCAGAACACTCAAAGGTACGAGTCGTTCCGTCTTTGATGGTCATCTTATGGTTCTTGCAGAATAACTCAATCTTAGGATCATAGCCCAAGAAGGAGTAACGGCCCCAATGATTACTATTATCCGCACTTTCAAGCAAGTACGTATGACTGCTCACTTGTTTTAACGCTTTCAACACACTAATCGGTGTGCGTACGTCGGATAAAATTTCCATATATACAGGCACGATATCGTAGCCCGGTGCGATAGCTTTCACACGGTCAAGACTAGGGAAAATCATGAGAACCTCCATCTGGCATTTGCCAATAAAAAAACTCGCCCATGACAATATAACGTCAAGGACGAGTTTATAGTTCTATTATTACAATATGATTGTATGTGCTATAAATCGCGGTACCACCTTGTTTGAATGCAGTGCATTCCCCTTTCGCAGGATACTAACATATCCCTCACGACTAACGCTCGTGTGACGTCGCACCATACTAGGAATGACTGTGAAAGTTCATTCTTTTCCATGCGCCCTCGGTGGTCCATTTAATAAGCTGCGTACTACGGGTTCTCAGCTAATCCCGCTCTCTGTGAGTGCATTTCCTATTTTTATCTCCACCTCATCGGTTTATTTCAGGCGAGTATAAAATTATAATCTGATTATAATGTTTCTATAGAATGAAAGTCAAGAAGTTTTAATTTCTAATTGTTGTTCAGCCATAGAAAGATCTTTAACATACAATCTCGTATCTCCATATTTTATGTATCATAATGCATAATAAAAAATACTGTTACGTTCCTTGTCGTATAACGCAGAGGTTTTATTATACAGCAGATACAATACATATATATTGATAATAGGGACAAATAAGCCAATAATCCAAAATATACTACTATTGCTATCTCTCAAACGTCTAAAGATCATGTTGATAATAATATATATAAGATAAACATATAAAGCATATCGCAGAGCACAGTTTTCGATATTATAATTTAATATCATATTATATATTATAATCGCTAAATATACATTAAACAGATTCCATTGACGAACTGTGCTTCGTCCATTAGGCCAAAGACTGTCAATTAATATGCTTTTATAAAGATCTGTTAAAAGAGACCTTTTATCTTGGCAACTATAAAAAAAGTTTATAGCTTTAATTTGAGAGGTAGTTAAATCATTACGCTCACCCCAGAGTACATCTATAACCTTATTACAAAAAATGATTCCCTTAAGTTCAACAGTATTATCTCT
This sequence comes from uncultured Veillonella sp., assembly GCA_934216375.1. GTDB lineage: Bacteria > Bacillota > Negativicutes > Veillonellales > Veillonellaceae > Veillonella. The sequence continues at coordinate 3,371 of CAKQBP010000079.1, read as the reverse complement.
TAACCAAAGTTTCCTAGGTACTACAGAAAACAACAACATTGAACACAAAAGACATGGATAGAATAAGTCTGGTACATCAACGCCCCATAATATAATATTGTTGGACTCAAAAATAGCTTTTCCGTAAGAAAGGTCAAAATGCTTTCCACCCAATAATATCAATAGTAAAAGTACAGTAATTATGATATTTACCCAATTAAATTGCACTTTTTTATAATAATTCAAGCTAGCATAATTTGTAAAAGCTACAAAAAGAATATAAATAACTGTGCCCACATAATATATAATGTCATAAATTCCTTGAGTATATACTATCTCCGGAAGAGTGGATAAAATAAAGATATTTATTCCTATACCAATAAACACCAATAAGTTTATAGAAAGGTATGTCTGTATATTGATTGTAAATAATTTAATTGTCTTGAAACATTGAACTAATGTTAATAATTCAAGTTTAAATTTTATTAATTCAGAATATAAAAGCTGTCTCATTGCTCTTTATTATATAGTAAGCATCATAATATTTACATTATTTGAAAATATTATACTTCTCCAATATAAAACTCCTATTCCTTCATTAACAACCAACACCGCTAAGACATTCCATTTAATTATCTATATGCCAAGATTTCTTAAACAAAAGATGATAGCTAACAAAAATATTGATATACGGAATAAAAAGGCCAATCATCCAAAATAGTTGCAATTATATGTATAGTCTGTAGACATCCAAAATAAATATAAGACAAAAACTGACTACCTTGAAGTGAGCTACCTTGAATAAGCCCTATCAACACAACGAATATAAGGTAAGCTAAAAATTTACTAATTATTAATCCACACACCGCCCACAAATATGCTAATCTGCCTATGCGTTGATTCACTCGTAACATTTCTATATTTTGTTTAAATAGTGAAATTTCATTATCTAGCCACATTAAAAATTTCTCTCTTCGCTCTCATAACAATTTTCTAATCCTCTTTATTCTAATATAAATATATGTATATTAAAATATTAACCTTATGGTCTAAAATATTTATATTGTTTACGCTAAGCACTAATAGTATACTGAAATTACATATGTTATCAGCTCCTACTAATTATTTTGTGGAAAAGAGAGCATAAGTTTTTATTTTAATCATCAAACACTGGATTCAAGATACCATTGCAAATGACAAACTTCCTGACTTAATATTGGGAATGAAGTCAAAAAGATATAGAATTACTAATATTCTAGTTCTATAAATTGTACTAGGACTAGTGAAGGAGAGATACTTTGGAAACGTGGAAACGTACGGTGTATATAAGTTTAATATGTGTATTCTGTACATCCTTTGGAGTGAGCCAATTAGCACCTATTCTCCCTCTATATTTTCATGATTTAGGTGTTCAAACGCCATCGGCTATGTCTCTCTGGTCAGGTTTAGCAACCGGTGCAACCTATTTAATCGTATGTTTAGTGGCACCCTTTTGGGGCCGTGTAGCAGATAAGAAAGGTCGTAAAATCACATTAATACGATCTAGCTTTGGTATGGCTTTATGTAATTTATTGCTCGCCTTTCAAACAACACCTGAAGGGGTTGTAATCATTCGTCTCATACAAGGATTAGTGAATGGTTTTTATTCTGCAACTATTACATTAATTGCCTCAGAGTCCCCCATCGAACGAACTGGTTGGGCACTTGGCTTATTAGCTTCGGCCAATCTGGCGGGTTCTCTAATTGGCCCTTTATTAGGTGGATATATTGCAGATACCATAGGTATTCGCAATGACTTCATCTTGGTTGGTATACTCATGGGTTTAGCTGGATTATTAGCCACTATATTTATCCATGAAAATTATGTACCAAAGCCTAATGTTGAGAAACTGTCTATTAGCAAGCTAAAAGAACAAATCCCTGAATTTAATAGTATTGTAACATTGTGTGTAGCATCATTTATTTATGCTATATGCATCATGTCCTTACAACCTGTTATCTCCGTATATATCAAAGGCATTGTTCCGAGCAATACTGAAAATCTAGCATTTATTGCAGGCGCTGTCTTCTCAGCTATGGGTATTGCGCAATTAATAAGTAGTTCTCCTCTCGGTAAATTAGTTGATAAAATTGGTCCTCGCAAAGTATTAGTCGTATCTCTTATCTATGTAGGCTTATTTAACATTCCTCAAGCCTATGTAACTGATGTTTACCAACTAGCACTCATTCGATTTTTACAAGGCTTCGGCCTAGGTGGTATGTTACCGGCATTAAACACCTACCTATCCTCTAAAACGCCTCGTGAATTCACGGGACAAGTATTCTCCTACAACCAATCATGTTTATTTCTTGGTTACTTCTTAGGCGCTGTTGGTGGTGCAAGCTTAATGGCTTGGCTAGGTTTTACTACCTTATTCTGGGCAAGTGGCTGCTTATTTATAATTTCTGCTCTTTGGATTGGCTTAAAACTCAAATAATAACGATACATAAAAGAAAACCCTTCTATAGCTGATTATTAAGATTATATTCTCACGAATATGACATATCTAATCAGTATACAGAAGGGTTTTTATTCTGTGTAATTATGATATTAATATAATTGTAATGTTGATATAATTATAATTTCAATATAACGATCATATTGAACTCACTATAATAACTATACTTTCAAATATATAACCGATTTAAGACTATAATAACAATAGCATAATGACTACAGTCGCAATAATACAAGGCACGGCATTACGTTTAGCCATTTCCATAGGGTTGATACCTGCCAGTCCTGCAATGATGATACCTGCCCCCGCAACAGGACTCATACTACGACCGATACCAGCACCGATTTGAGCCATGGATCCAAGTTGCATAATACCATAACCAAAGTCTGCAGCATGAGGTGTTACAGCACCATTAAAGGCAAGAGCTGCCGCATTACCAGAACCAGAAATAACCGCCAATAAGAACGGACCAAAGGCTGCCCCGATTTGGGCGATTTGTTGAGAGTTCTTCATGCCATCAATAAGGGCACTTGTAAGTCCAATGAGTTGCATCCCTGCTGTAAAGCATGCTGCTGCCGCCATAAGGCCTACTACATCACACATACCGTCACCAGTACCACGGAAGAACTTCTTAACCGCTTCTGTCACATTAGGGCGAACTGCAACGATACCAATAGCAGTACCGATGAGCATAGATACAGGAACGGAGATTTCTGGAATCACCGCTACCTGTTTACTACCTAATACAAGTAATACAAGAGGAATAATTGGAATGATTGCATAGAAATAATTTACTTTGAACTCTTTGCCTTCCTCTACAGTATCGTTTTTCATTACATACCCTGTATGCTCCTTCTTAACGATAGCTACGATGTTAAGCAAAATAGCGGCTAC
>CAKQBP010000078.1 GCA_934216375.1 uncultured Veillonella sp. | reverse complement strand
GCAGTATGCATTGGGATTGGCTTATAATGGACATTCGTCGCAATGCCAGCCTCAGCCATAGCTTCAATAACCTTATTGCGGTATTGCGCATCACGGCCATCTAAACGGACTAAATACAAGTGACCACTACTTTCATACTTCTCTGTATAATGACTCAACAATGTAACAGGTAAATCTTTCAAACCAGTATCGTAAGCTTCGATAAGCTCCTTACGACGAGCTAACAGTTTTGGATATCGTTCTAATTGAGCCAAACCGATAGCCGCCATAATATCCGTCATATTACATTTATAATATGTGCCCTTGATATCATATTCCCATGCACCAGCCTTAGTTTTAGCAAGAGCATCCTTATCTTGACCATGCAAAGACAACAATTGGAATTGCTTATAAATTACTTCATCATCAATACCATCTATATGTCGCCATGTAGCACAGCCACCTTCAGCAGTAGTAAAGTTTTTTACAGCATGGAAGGAGAAACTACTAAAGTCAGCTACATTGCCTGTATGCACACCTTTATAGGTCGCACCAAAAGAATGCGCACAGTCCGCTACGATAGGAATATGACCTAATGCTGATTGAATATCATTAGATGGTATAAAGAGAGATTTCTTTTCCTCTACAATGGAGCGCAAGCGCTCATAATCACAAGGCACACCCGCAATATCTACAGGGATGATAGCCTTTGTTTTTGGTGTGATAGCGCGAGCGACTGCATCGTAATCCATTTCATAGGAGTCTTTTTGTGTATCAACAAGCACTAATGTAGCGCCTACATGAACCACAGGACTCGCACTAGCTGTATATGAATAAGCACTAGTTATGACTTCGTCTCCAGGTCCAATTCCCAATACGCGAAGGGACATTTCAAGCGCTGCAGTAGCAGAGTTTAAACAAACGGATTTAGGTGTACCTAATTGGTGAGCTATCTTTTTTTCTAATTCTTTAGTACGAGGACCTGTCGTAATCCACCCGCTTTTTAAGGCTTCAACGACTTCATTGATTTCTAACTCTGTAATATCTGGAGGAGAAAAATTAATTCTCATATACATCACCTCAATACTTTCTGTACCATATTGATACGCTTGATTTATCACATAGAATGTTGATCAAAACAGTTATATTACGCGTCAATCACGATAGATCCTAAAAGAGAAATACCTACTTGTGAAAGGCGTTTCTTAGCTTCAATCAAATCTTTTGGACTAGCTACTTCATTTTTAACAACTAGTATTACACCATCTGATTTTTCAGCCAATACAACGGCATCTGTAACAGACAATACGGGTGGTGTATCGATGATAACCACATCATATTCATCACGTACATACTCAAGAATCGTAGGTAATTTGCTAGAGTCTACAATATCAGATGGATATTCAACAACTTCACCAGCCGTAAGCACATCCAAATGAGGCACTACATTACGATGAATCGTCAAATCTTCATCCATCATTACCGCATTTGTAAGACCTTTATTTTGTACATTAAAGGCTATATGTTGTGCTGGATTGCGTAGATTACCATCTACCAGAAGAACTTTATTATTATTTTTAGATAAAGCTAATGCTGTATTAGCTGCCACTTCAGAAGTTCCTTCACCACTAGTAGCAGCAGTAATGCAAATAAGTTTACATTTATGTTGGTTACATACATATTGAAGATTGCTACGCAATGTACGGTATGCTTCCACAAGTGGTGTATCACCACGTTCATTAGAAATTAGTCTAATCATATTAACCTCTCATTTTGCGCAACAATGCTACGATACGATTAGTAGGCTCTTCGTATTCTTTTTCTTTATGATTTGGAATTACTCCCAAGTTTTGAATGCCAAGAATATCATTAATCTCTTGTACAGATTGAACTTTGCGATTACCTAAGAATTGGCCCAATGTATAGAGGCAACCAAAGATGAGGCCTAAAATGGCAGAGCCTAATAGAATAAGAACCTTACGCGGAGCAATCGCCTTTTCTGGCAATGTAGGAGGATCAACGATTTGAACTTCATTCGGTACCATAACCTCTGCTACCTTCGCTTCTTCTAAGCGAGTAGATAACATTTGATAGATATCTTGTGCCACATCTACATCACGTTTTGCTTGGATATAACCGCGTTCTTTTTCAGGTAACCCCTTCATAGCTTCTTCGTTTACTTTATCTAACTCAGCTAATGTAGATTGTTTACCTTGAGCTACTGCTAGAGCAGCTTCATTTTTAAATTTATCCGCTAACAAGCCTTGTTGTGCAGAATTGCTGGATGGTGCTTGTTGAGATACAATGGCATTAATTTCAGCATTTAAACCGCTTTTAGCCTCTTCAATTTGTTGGTTAATCTCTTTCATCGCTGGATGTTCATCAGTATATTTACCAACGTAAGAAGCTTTACGAGATTCTAGATCTGCTAACTGCCCTTTATAAGCTTGAACCGTAGCACTATCGGCGATGCTTTTACCAGCAGAACCTAATTGGTCATTGATACTACCAAGTGCAGCTTGTGCCGTTTCTAAATCAAGTTGATTTTGAGCTTTCTCACGATCGATAAGAGTAATCTTATCGGTTAAGCCTTTCATTTGATCTGCTGTGGAGTACACCTTATTATCTATTTGAAATTGTTGTAATTTCTTTTCTGCTTGCTCTAATTCAGTTTTTGCAGTAACAACGCGTTTCTGTAAGAATTCACGAGTAGTTCGTTGTTCAACATGAGAGATTTCAGCAAGGCGTTTCAAAAAAGTATCAATAAGTAATTGATTAGCTTCTTGTGCTTGCTCAGGACTATTACCAGTTACGCTTACTTGTAATAACTCGGTTTCTTTATACGGTTTAGTTTCAATGCGAGTTTTAACAAAATCTTCATATGTTGGCGCATTACCAGTACCTTCAGGATCTTCTATAGCAGTAATTACTGGCTCTACTACATTACGACTTTTTAAAATTTCTGCATCTGTGTTCATCAATTGACGAGACATAGAATCAGAATAGGCATTAGCACTAGATAATACAGAATTGCTCAAACCTTGAGCTTGTTTAATGCGCAACATCGATGTAGATTGATATGTTGATGGTGCAAGAAAAGCATACGCACCACCTAAAACCATACATGCTACCGTAATATTAATAATTTTACGGCGCTTTTTAATGAGGACTCTGCCCACCTCTTTTAAATCAATAATTTGTTCCACCCATATACCCCTTTCTGTAAAAGTATACAAACAACAGGGTCTCTCCCACTTAGAATATTAACTGTACCTAACCCTCTCAATAAAGGCACAATGTATCAAAATTAAAATAGTCTTATACATATATCGGGTAATAAATGTATCGTCCACGACCTATACATTATGATTTGGGTCGTATGTAGGAATGATATCCTGCAACACATTAATTACATCTATATCAGTTTTACATGTATCAAAACGCTCTATTTCACGACTTAGCCATTCTTGATTAACATCTTCTAGAGCTGCTTCAAAAATTTTCTTATGCGTAGTAGTATTCGTACCTTCTCCGGCAGTTAATAGTTCTTCATATAACTTTTCACCTGGACGTAAGCCAGTAAATTCAATACGAATATCCTTATTAGGCTCAAAGCCAGAAAGGCGAATCATATTCTTAGCCAAATCGACAATTTTAACCGGTTCACCCATGTCCAAAAGGAACACTTCTCCTCCATTCCCCATGGCACCAGCTTGAAGTACTAATTGACTGGCTTCAGGAATAGTCATGAAATAACGTGTCATTTCTGGATCTGTAACGGTTACAGGACCACCTGCTTCAATTTGTTTACCGAATAAAGGAATAACCGAACCACGGCTACCAAGTACATTACCAAAACGAACTGTTATAAACTTAGTATCATATGTATGATTCATACCAAGTACAACTTTTTCAGCAACCCGTTTTGTAGCGCCCATAACACTAGTTGGATTCACCGCTTTATCCGTGGAAATCATAACAAATCGATCTACCCCATGAGCTCCGGCTACATCCGCAACATTACGAGTACCATAAATATTATTTAATACTGCAGCAATTGGCTGTATTTCCATAAGCGGCACATGTTTATGAGCTGCTGCATGAAATACTACATCAGGATTATAGTTATTGAAAATTTGTTCTAATTGATTCTTATCGCGAATATCTGCAATGATTGGAACCAAGGTATCTTGGGGAGCAATATTGCGCAATTCTTGATGAATAAGATAAATACTATTTTCACCATGACCTAGGAGCAATAGCTTTTTAGGTTTTACACGTAAAACTTGACGACAAATTTCAGAACCAATAGAGCCCCCTGCACCAGTTACTAAAACAACTTTATCCTTAAGATATGTTTCAACCTTGGACGTGTCGAGCTGAATCTCATCACGCTCCAACAAGTCCTCGATTGAAACAGGATGTAAATGAGATACAAGAACTTCATCATCAAGTAATTGATACATCCCCGGTAAAATATTGATTTTACATTTTAAAGGAGAACAGATTTCCATGATTTCTTGAATAATATCTCGCTTCACGGAAGGCATGGCAATAATAATTTCTTCTACCTTATACTTAGCAACTAATGCTGGAATATCTTCACGATTACCGAGAATTCTAAAACCATTCATAAGACGATTATGTTTAAACATGTCATCATCAACATAACCAATCACTCGACGAGAACGCTTATGATATCGTTCAATTTCACGAGCTATAGTTGCACCTGCATCACCGGCTCCTATGATCAATGTATTCACTTGGCCACTTTCACCATCGTCCCCACTGCTATAGTGAAGTGCCACATAATGAAGCAACATACGTCCCATACCAACAGCACCTGTAGTGAGGAACCATGTAATAAAATAGACAGAACGTGGTAATGACTTACCAAATACAAACATAGAGGAATAGAATAAAGCCGTACCAATTGTAGTCGCTACAAATACTGCTAATACCTCTCGCATCCCTGCATAGCGCCAAATACGTGTATATAAATGCATTATCAAGAACATCAACATATACGAAATAAGTAATAACGGAAGTGCATCCACCATTTGATTAATATATTGAGGTTCTATGTGTCCATCAAATCGAATAAAAAGACTGATAAAAGCAACGATTACAATCGTCACAATATCGGTAATAAACAATATGGATGGTAATAAATATGAACGCAAAAAAACGCCCCCTTATATGATAGATATCGCCTTATCTTTAATCCTTACCTATTCGTGATACCATGTAAGCCCCTGTTAAGATTGGAGCAATATCACGAGCAAAGTTGATACGACTATTCTTAGTTAAGTAAAGAATATCACCTTCACGCATGATGTAGTTTTCAGACATATCTCCAGTTTGTAAAATACGATTCAAATTGATAGGAATCGGTTTCTCTGGATTGTCTTGATGAATCAAGTAAATTTTCTTCTTTGCTGTATCCCAGTTAAAACTACCTGCAGCCCCAATAGCATCAATAACTGTACTAGATTTAGTCAACGTATAGGCGCCAGGCTTATTAATTTCACCAAATACATATACGCGAACACCGCCCAATTTCGATACATTTACTGTGATATCAGGATTAATGATATAACGAGACAAACCTTGCTGTAACTCAGCTGTAAATTCATCTACAGTTAAGCCATCTGCTTTTACGGCACCAACCATAGGGAACGATACATATCCATCTGGTCTGACGGTATACACAATGTCGTTACCATTACGCGTACCAAGCTCTGCCTGCTGAACCACTTGAATATTTAGTTCATCTCCTTGGCGCAGACGATATTCTTTATCAGAGCTAATTACAGATGCGCTAGTTTCCAATGGTGCATGACCGTCCATTTGTACATTCTTAGCATTATAAGGCTGATTAGTATTTATATTAACTGGCGCAGCCATAGCCATTGTTGTAGTACATAAGAATGCAGCCATCATCATATACTGTTTCTTCTTCATACTTACCTCTTTTTCTATTCAACTTATTTAATTCATCACTTAATTATTGATGTATCTTATATCTAAAAAATCAGTCATGCTATTTTATCATTTTTTTAAATATACTTCTACAAATCTAGTATGTTCCAAGCGAACTTCATAAAACCTTCAACAACGATTCCTTAAAAATACAGTATTTTCAATATATGTTCATTAATTATTATTTGCTGTTTTCATTCCTAATTCACTAGTTTTATCATTGAAATTTGTAAAAATAATAAAATATATTTAAACTCACTTCATTATCAGCTCACATAGTTCTTCTATTTATATCAGAATTAGTGATAAAAAAATAAGGTGTATATACTAGAAATCTAGTATATACACCTTATTCAAAGTTTTTGACACTAATGATCGCTCTATATAATTAATTATTCAACACGACCGCCTAAATAAGCTTCCATAACGCGAGGATTATGGCGAACTTCATCAGCAGAGCCAGATAATACCATTTTACCAGTCTCCAAAACATACGCATAATCAGCAATCTTCAATGCTTGACGCACATTTTGTTCTACTAAAAGAACTGTTGTTCCATCGGCACTAATTTCTTTAATGGTTTCAAAAATCTCATTTACTACTAAAGGCGCAAGCCCCATAGATGGTTCGTCTAGTAATAACAACTTTGGACGAGCCATAAGTGCACGGCCAATAGCTAGCATTTGCTGTTGACCACCAGATAAAGTACCACCCAATTGATAGCTTCGTTCATCAAGAATAGGGAATCGTTTAAATACCTTTTTGATATCTGCTTCGATTTCTTTATCTTTACGTGTATAAGCACCCATTTCAAGG
>CAKQBP010000077.1 GCA_934216375.1 uncultured Veillonella sp. | reverse complement strand
TGAATAAAGTATGATAGTACATTTTATAATTATATTCTTGTTGGTTATAAGGATATGAATATGTGAATATATAAGTGATTTTATTTGATCTTTATTTAGGCATATTTTGATGGGGCCCCATAACATGACTACAAATATATTAAAAATGATGCCCTATACTTGTTTGCTCCTCGTTCCTGATGTCGCTACACTAGTACAGGGTATCATTTTTATTACTGTAGTTATGTAGGCGTCCCATCAAAATATGATATATAATAAATATAAATATAAAATTTTAGTAAAATAAAATTATCATATAAAAGAGAGAAGGACTATGTTTGGTTTTTTTGAGAGAGAACAAATTCTTTTAAAACAGAATGTATACGATCTACTACATAATACTAGGATAGGTAGAAAAGCTTTTTTACTTATTGTTTGGTAAGGGATCTTGGCAATTTGTAAAAGACCTCTAGGTTTATATTCTATGAAATAGAAAATAGATTATGATATATGATTTATTAATTTTAGGCATTAGTATATGGTTATTATATGATATTTTTCTTATGTATAAAGCAAAGAATAAATCACAAGGCCTAATAGAGTTTATATTGCTTGCTGTATTAATTGCTGGATACTTAATAAATAAACTGTATGAAACTAACTATTTTGTATCAGATACATATTTTTATTTAGGTATGGTATTAGCGGTTATTATATATTGTTGTATATAATGGTTACATAGGTATAAATATATAAATACTGACGACGAGAGAAAAAAGAAAAATATAATTAATTCAATTCTAACAATTCATGCAATCATATTTTTATATGGATTAGTGATAGTTTGGATAGTATTCTTTTAGATTTTAATATGATTCTTAATTAAAACATGGTGTTGGACTCCTTTGAGTTTAACACCATTGGTAGATATGTTTGAGAATATTGTAAGTGGAGGATGGACACCATTGAGTAAATCAGATTTTCAAAATAATTTTACTAAATATAAAGGGTAGATTATGCATCTTAAAATAAATATCCCTAATGACTGTAATTTATTCAAAGTTAATATACGAGCATTAGGAGATTCTAATATTTTTAGAAATAGACGTTTAAATATTATAACAGCAATAACATATTATGCTGCGATAGTATTTATATTCTTAATGACAATGGCTTTAGGTTTTTATGTTAACCCTAGATTATATAGCGTCTTTTTTTATGGGATTGATATGATAACTAATATATTGTTTTTAGTTGTATTGGGATATCGATGTCAAGATTATGGGATTCATAGATATATAGGTATTCTATGTGTTGTTATAATTAGTTCCATTATTACGTTATATTGTGGTGGTGATTTTTTTGTAAGCCCTAGTAATTATATTTTAGCGATATCAGATACAACTATTTCTCTTAATAAACACTTTTTTTCATAGTAATGAATAGAATGATTTTTTTATTACTTTTAATTCCTGGAAGTCAAAAGAATTCGTATGGTGATAGACCTGCATCTGGATTTTGGGATGGCTCTTATTTAGTAATGGATCCTTTAAATATTAAAATTATAAAGATTAAGATTAGAAAATTATGGAATAATTTAATTGGTAAAAAGGACTGTGATGATACATTAAGGTCTGGTAATGCTATAAAAGAGCAAAAGTTTGAGTTTATGGAAGTTCTCCAAAAAATTCTCATTAAAGATATTTTTAATTTTGAGGGCCGATCTTCTAGAGATGAACTGATGATATTTACTATGCTATTTTCTGTGCTATCAATGTTATTAAGTTATATAAATATATCTGATATATTGAATAGTTATGTTGTTAATATTTTTATAATTGACGTCTTAGTCGCTATTATTATATTAGTACCTTATATAAGTTTACTTGTTCGTCGTCTTCATGATAGTGGAAATAGTGGTCTTTGGCTTTTCTTTATAGTAGTTCCTATTGTAAATGTATATGTTTTATATATGCTATTTTTTAAGCCAACCTATAATGATGAGACAATCAAATGCAGAAATTGATTTTTTATTCACTTTAGAGAAAATTGATAGGTTGGTATGTTTGAGAATATTGTAATTGGTCTCTTTGGCTTATTAATGGTGAATTATCTCGTCATATTTGAAGTATATTTTAATTATTATTCTTTGTGTTGCTTGTGTTTTTGATCTATGGCGCCATAATCGCTCTGGCAAAATCACAGCTAGCGACAAGAGAATGTATGATACCTTTACAGGTCGAATTAAGTTTATTGTTATATTTTTCCTTCTTTTATGTGGTGTTGCATCGGTTATACATCATTTTGGTTGATTTTGATATTTTTTCTCATTGACTTCTATAGATTAATCTTGTACTATTATTACATAGTAGTTGATAACAGTTTTCAATTGTGAAAATTGTTTCATATATGAGTAATATGGAGGTCACATATGAAAGGCATAATTATTGCATCCTTTGGATCAATTTACCAAGATGCTGTGGAGAAATCCATTGGCAGTATAGAGAAAAAAGTACGTTCCATGTATAGTGATATGGAGGTACGCCGCGTATTCTTATCTGATGCATTAGTAGAGAAGTGGAATGAGAAGTACGAAGATAAGATTTCTTCTTTCACAGAGACTATGCAAGATTTCGCTCGTATGGGTATCGATGAGGTGTACATTCAACCTATTACATTGGTGGCAGATCAGTGCTACCAACAAATGCGCAAACAAGCATTAAAATTTTTACATAGCAATGAATATGGTTTTAGCCAGGTAAATATCGGTAAACCATTGCTTACCTCTTTAGGTGTAAAAAATTATGCCGATGATTATGAAGCAACATTAGAAAGCATTGTTCGTCACGTTAATACAAAAGCACTTAATAAATCTGTTGTGCTCATGGCGAATGGCCAAAATCAATTAGAGTTCAGTACATTGCAATTAAAGGCGATGTATGGTGCAGCACCAAACGTAGTAGTATTTACTACAAATGGTTTTCCTACTTTTAAACAAGCTCTTACTTTCTTGGATCGTATGGGGCATAAAGATTTATTAGTTGTACCATTGGCTCTCATAGGTTCTACACATTTAATGGATTACCTTGGCGGTGAACGCTCCGATTCCATTTATGCTTTACTCGCTGAGGAAGGCTATAATGTTGATATCTGGAATGAAGGGCTTGGGGAAAACCCACATGTACAAGATTTATTTTTGAAACATTTAGGTCAAGCTATCCGCATGTCTGATCGGAAGCGGCCCATGCCTAGAGAATCCGTAAAACCTGTGATGACAAATTCTCGCTTGGAAGCGCAAGGTTTGATTTCTTGATATTTGCTATGACATAATTAGACATACATTACTGCACTCCTTCACATTAATAAAAATCCTCCTTGTTGGATATCCAATGAGGAGGATTTTTACTTTTACCATGAAAGATAAGAATAATTTCCATTTTATACGTACCATGGTATGCCCCTAGAGAATGGTCTATGGTATGATTAAGATACATTATTAATTAATATAAGGAGACATTCATGAAACAAGCTATCTTAGTTGTTGCCTTTGGGTCCACTGTGGACAGTGCTCGTGAACATAATATTGATTCTGTAGTAGAACATATTCGTAAATCGTATCCGGATTATACTGTAGAATTAGCTTTTTCGTCTCGTATCATCGTTAAGCGCTTACGTGAGCGTGGTATTGAGATTCCTACTGAACAAGGGGCGTTAGAAAAACTGATTCAAGAAGGTTATACACATGTATATGTGCAGCCACTTCATTTCACCGGAGGTGAAGAGTTTGATAAATTAAAAAATAATATCCTTGCTCATGAAGGGGAAGGTCAACTTGAAGTGTTGCGTGTAGGTAGACCTCTCGTATACTACATGGGACAAGAAGAGCATCCAGATGATTACCAAATTTTGATTGACCGTTTCATTAAATCTCTTAATATTTCCAAAGATGATGGTTTGTTATTGGTTGGCCATGGAGGTCTTGGTTCTGGCAATTCTTCATATGGTAATTTACAGTTTAAGCTAATCCGTAATGGACTTACGAATGTGCGTATTGCTGTACTTGAAAACGCACCATATGTGTCAGATGTAGCAATGCCTTGGGAATGGCTTGATGGTAAACGCCCAAAAACAATTTATGTACATCCTTTATTATTGGTACTCGGGGATCATGCACAAAATGATTTATTTGGTGACGAAGAGGATAGCATAGTGAATGAACTCGCTGGAGCAGGATATGAGGTTAAACCAATTCATAGTGCTCTAGGTGAATATGAAGCGATTCATGATATTTTCCGTCAACATGTGCAAGATTGTATCGACGATTTGTATGGCAAACGTAGCCCACATCGTCCTGCAATACCAAATATTAAATAGTATCTTTGTATATATTGTATAAATTGGTTATAATAAAAGATATTGCAATTATAAATAGAGTGTGACTATAAGAATAGGAGATACCCATGAAAGGTAAATTATATGGTATTGGCGTAGGCCCTGGCGATTCTGAATTAATGACTGTGAAAGCTGCTCGCATCGTAGGAGAAGCAGATATTATTATCACACCTAAAACAGAAAAGAAAGATGGTTCCGTAGCCCTTGATATCGCATCCCCATATATCCAAGAACATACAGAAATCGTTCCCGTAGTATTCCCAATGGTGTTGGATGATTCTACGCAAGAGGAAGGCTGGCAAGAGGCTAAACGCGTTATCTTGTCTTACTTGGATGAAGGTAAAAGTGTTGTATTCTTAACATTAGGTGATCCTATGTTCTACAGCACATATATGTATGTATACCGTTTGATTGAAAACACAGGGCATGAAATTGAAACAATTCCTGGCGTTACTGCATTCTGTGCTATCGGATCTCACCTTGGCTATCCAATCGTAGAGAAGGAAGAGGTATTGGCCATCGTTCCAGCTACAGCGCCTAAAGAAAAAATCGATGCTGTATTGGCTGTTGCAGATGATGCAGTTATCATGAAGGTATATAAAAACTTTGATGAAGTACAAGAAACCTTGATTAAACATAATATGGCAGATGATGCGGTTATGATTAGCCGTGTAGGTTTGCCTGATGAGCAAGTATTCGTAGGTTTAGATAATATACCAAAAGATACTAGACTCAACTACTTATCTACAATTCTTGCAAAACGTAAGGATCGTTAACAAACACATCGTATTACGAGGTAATATCTATGAACACAGTACAGATTCCACGTGTTGTCATTGCAGGTACTAATTCTGGTGTTGGTAAAACAACTATCGTAGCGGGCTTATTGGCCGCTTATGCAAATGGTGGACGTACGGTGCAATCTTTTAAAGTGGGCCCGGATTATATTGATCCGGGCTTTCATAAAATTGCATCCGGCCGTGACAGCTATAATTTAGATACGTGGCTCGTGCCACCTCACAAGTTGACTCCTTTCTTTGCTACAATGGCACATGATGTAGACCTTGCCATTATTGAAGGTGTTATGGGCCTTTACGATGGTGGTCGAGAGGGTGTTAGTTCTACGGCTCAAATTGCTAAACAGTTAAATGCACCGGTGGTGCTTGTTATTGATTGTAAGGCTATGGGTGAAAGTGCAGCCGCTATTGCTAAAGGGTTCCGTGACTATGACCCAGAGGTAAACTTTGGTGGTGTCATCTTGAACCGCTTAGGCTCAGCCAATCATGAGCGTATGGTTCGTGAAGGGATGGATAAAATCGGGGTACCTGTTATTGGTGCCATTTATCGTGATGATCGTATGCATTCTCCAGAACGTCATTTAGGACTTACACCGGTTACTGAAATTGATCCAACAGAGGCGATTAATACGATTCGAGACGCTGTTGAGAAGATGGTAAATCTCGATGCACTATTGGAAATTGCTACTAATGCACCAACTATCGAACTACCAGATGCTATAGATGTTAAAACCATTGAAAAACGTGTGAAAATCGGTGTAGCTTATGATGAGGCGTTCTCTTTTTACTATCCAGCTAGTCTTGCTGCGTTAGAGGAAAAGGGGGCTGAGCTTGTTTACTTTAGTCCGCTTAATGACTCGGTAATTCCTGATGTAGACGGACTTGTATTCGGTGGTGGCTTCCCAGAAATGTTTTTATTTCAGTTATCTAGCAATGAGTCTATGAAGGAATCTATCCGCCAAGCTAATGCACAAGGTATGCCTATTTATGCCGAATGTGGTGGCCTCATGTATCTTTGTGAAAGTATTAATGACTTTGGAGGTTCTGTATATAAAACTGTAGGTATTGTACCTGCCAATTGTGTGATGCAACAAAAGCTTCAAAAGGTGGGCTATGTTACAGCAACTGCAAAGAGAGATACTTTATTAGGCGCTATGAATACAGCTATTCGTGGTCATGAGTTCCATTTCTCTACAATGGAGCCAACTATAGATGACTTCCCATGGGCTTTTCATTTAGAAGGAGGCCGTAAACCTCAATCGTATGACGGCGGCTATGCAACAAAAAATGTATTAGCTTCTTACTTACATTTGAACTTTGCTGGCTCTGATGAAGGGGCACAACATTTTGTTGATACATGTGCTGCTTATAAAGCCCAAAAGTAATAGATGTATAAATGTATTTAATAGGCTTATATTACTATGTATTATCACAATTACATACATAAGTATTGTAATGTGCAATTATATTCATATGTATTGTTGTGATCCTATTAGTAAATATGAGGAGAATGTAATTAATCAGGAATAGTTAGTTCTTAAAGTTATTGCGGGACAGTTCGTATTAAAGGAGCTATTATGGAAGAACGTGGATTAATTTTAGTTAATACAGGGAATGGTAAAGG
>CAKQBP010000076.1 GCA_934216375.1 uncultured Veillonella sp. | reverse complement strand
CCCTGAAAACCATCCGTTATGGGCATACTTGGAAGAAATTAACGCTGTTGAGAAGGTAGCTCTAGAAGCGGATGAATTATTAAAACAAGAGAAGTTTATCAAAAATCCGTGGCTCGGCGTTTTTGATTCCTTAGCAGAATGGAGAACACATCTGTCTCGTAAGCAAAATCAACTGTACCCAATGCTTGAGGACCACGGCTTTGACCGCCCAACGCGTATTATGTGGACCTTTGATGATGCCGTGCGCGATGCTATCTCTGCATCCTATGCATTGCTTCGAGAAGATAAATACGAAGAATTCCTAGCATCTGTGCCAGAAACATTGGCAAAATTGCGTGATTTGAATTCTAAAGAGTTAGAAGTTTTATTGCCTACCTCTTATAAATTGTTGAGCGACGAAGAGTTTGTGCGGATGAGTAAAAATGACCATGAAATTGGGTATGCTATCATCCAAGCGCCAGGTTTATATGTAGTGCCAGGTATCAATGATTCTGCGGCACAATTGAATGGCAATAATTCAGCTCAAGGTGGTGCAGTATCTAACGAATTCTTAAATGATTTAGCAGGCTTACTATCTAAATATGTAGGCCCTGTTGGAGGTGCACCATTAGGAAAGGATGCAGTCCTCGATGTAGCTACCGGCAAATTGACATTAGAGCAAATTAATTTGTTGTTCCGTCATTTACCAGTAGATTTGTCTTATGTAGATGAAAATGAGTTGGTTAAGTTCTACAGTGACACACCACATCGTATTTTCCCTCGCAGTGCGAACGTTATCGGTCGTGAGGTGAAGAATTGTCACCCAGCGAAATCTGTTCATATAGTAGAGGAAATTGTAGAGAAGTTCCGTTCTGGCGAGCAAAGTCAAGCAGAATTCTGGATCAATAAACCAGGCTTGTTCATCTATGTTATTTACACAGCTGTACGCGATGAAAATGGTAAATTCCGTGGCGTATTGGAAATGATGCAAGACTGCACTCATATTCGTGAGCTCGAAGGTTCCCGTACATTGTTGACTTGGGATAAAACTGATTTTGTAGGCGATGGTGGTACAGAAAAATCCTTGGCTCAAGAGGCTGCAGAAGAGGTAGAAGAAGAACCATTAACAACTGATGCGGATGGTCGATTCCATATCGATGCTAAAACGACATTATCTAATCTAATTAAACAATGCCCAGAAATTGTAGATCATTTGATTTCTTTAAATCCTAAGTTTGAGAAATTAAAAACACCTATGGTAAAAGTAATGGCTAAGGTGGCAACAATCAAGATGATGGCAGAGCGTGGCGATTTTGAGGTAGATGATCTAATTAGTAAAATCGATGCATTTATCAATAAGGATAAGAAATAATTGTACTTTTAAACCTTGAAAAGAGGCGAGGGCTTTGGACCTCGTCTCTTTTGTCTGACCAAATATGCTGCACTAATTTAAAATAAACATACATTAATTTCCTATAAATCATCTGTTTTATGTATACAAATTTGATTGAACAGGGTAAAATAGAACATAATGAAAGTATTTGCCTAAGCAGTGTTTTCATATACAACATTACTTTTATAAGAGAAATTGCTTAAATATTAAAAGGTGAGGATCTAGATACTATGTCGACAAGACGCGTTTGGAAGCAAAGTGAAATCAAAACAAACCCATTATTTTCTATGATGCGCAGTACAATTGAAACTGCATTCTATGGGAACAATGTAACTCCTGTAACATCTGTGGCACAAGCGTATCAATTAGCCTCTGAAGAGCCAGGTGTTATCGTCCTCGATATGCCGGTATTTAAACCATTAGAACAAGGCTTGCCAGCTGATGCAAAGGTCCTTGTTACAAATGATGGTAAAACTACAGGTCGTTATGCTAAAGCTCGTCGTATTATTGGAGACGAGGGCATCGATGAAGTTGAACTTGCAAATATTGCACGTGATGCTGTATATGATAGCCGCAATAAAGAGTGGATTTCTGCAGAATCTATCGTTGGTCTTGATAAAAAATTCACAGCTCGTGCTCATTTGATGATTCCAAAAGATCACGCGTCTATTTTGTATTCTTGGCTCATGAACTTTAAGTTCTTTGATGCAGCTGTAAAAGAATTCTACAATGACAGTGTAGAGATTCCAGAAGGCGACATCTATATTTACTCTGATCCTGACTATGTTGTACCAGGTCATCCAGGCGGTCTTGCTATTTTCGACCCTGCTCATAACTGTGCTATGATTCTTGGTATGCGCTACTTTGGGGAACATAAAAAAGGTACGCTTACACTTGCGTGGTCCTTAGCAAATCGATTCGACTATGTTGCTTGCCACGGGGGCATGAAACGGTACAACCTTGTAGATGGTAAATCCTACACTATTGGTGTATTCGGTTTGTCCGGTTCCGGTAAATCCACATTGACTCATGAAAAACATGATGGTCGTTATGATATTTCTATCTTGCATGACGATGCATATATCATCAATACTGAGGATTTGAGTTCTATTGCTCTTGAACCTACGTACTTTGACAAAATGCAAGATTATCCTGTGGAACATCCTGCTAACGAATTCTTGTTGACGCTACAAAATGTAGGTGTAACGATGGATGAGGATGGCCGTAAGGTTGTACTGGCCGAAGATGTGCGAAACAGCAATGGACGTGCTATTAAATCTCAATTTTGGACAGATAATCGCGTAAACTACGTAGGTGAACCTGTTAATGCGATTGTATGGCTTATGAAAGATAAAACATTGCCACCAATCCTTAAGATTTCCGATCCTGTATTGGCTTCTACAATGGGTGCAACTCTTGCGACTCGTCGTTCTACAGCAGAAAAACTTGATGCTCACGTCGATCCAAATGCGCTTGTTATCGAACCATATGCAAATCCATTCCGTACATATCCATTGGTTCGTGATTATGAAAGCTACAAAAAATTATTCTCCAAATGTGGCGTAGAATGCTACATCATGAACACCGGCTTCTTCTTGGAAAATAAAATTCCTAAAGAAGTTACTCTCGATTTGTTAGAGCGTTTAGTAGAAGGTACATTAGAATTTAAACCATTCTGTGAATACGAAAATCTTTCTTATGTAGAGGTTCCTGGCTTTGAACCTCCATTCGAAGTACGCGAGTATCATCACCAATTGCACCAAGCTTTTGAATTCCGTTATGATTATGTAGAAAAACTTAAAGGTCATAAAAACGAATTACCTCAAGAAGTATTGGATGTACTTAAATCTTTAATGTAATCTAAAATTTAAAAAGGGTTGTAATAGAATAGGGCTGTAATAGAATGCGGTTTTACCGCATCCTATATGTAGTTCGTTTAACTTATAAGATATACCAAGAAATTTAGGTTTGTAAGACACTAAATTTCTTGGTATTTTTTTTATTTTTCCATGTATATGTAACGTATATTTTAGTAATATATAGTTATAATAGAAATAATGTTTTATTATAAGATTTGTATATGTACATAGTTATAAGGACTCGTATATGGACATAAAAGACATTAAATATATTAGTACCATCGTTGAGATGGCATCATTTTCAAAGGCATCTAAAAAATTATATATTTCACAGCCAGCGTTGAGTCAGGGGATTCGTCGTATTGAAGCAGAGCTAGGAGTTACGTTATTTGTTCGTGATCGTACAAAAGTCGTGCCAACTGCTGCGGCGTTACAAATTGCAAAAGAGGGCATGCCGTTAGTTTTAAAGGCGGAGGCTTTAACGCAATCTATCATTAATCAAGGCACAGATGTAGCCTATCATGTGCGTATCGGCTTGTCTCAATTCTATGGACACCATATGCTCGGGAAAACATTGAAAAGCTTTCAACAGATAGAGCCTTCTTGGGAGTTCCATGTTGTAGAGGGCGAATCTCACTTCTTGGAACAGCAAATTTGTGATGGTTTAGTAGATGTAGGGTTATTCCCAACGCCGATTTATTCTCAGGACCTTGAAAGTTATCCCGTTTTAGATGAGCAGATTTTATTGGCCATTAGTGTGGAAAACAAGAAGGCCATAGATATTGCAGATTCTCTCATGACCAGTGATGGAATTCGAAAAATTGCACCCTTTGGAGCATTTCCATTTATTTTGCTAAGAGAAGGTCTCAAATTGCGGACATTGGTTAACCGTCTATGCCAAGCAGAGTCCTTTGTGCCAAAAGCTGTCATTGGCTCTGAAACGTTAGACTCATGCCGGTCCTTGGTAGAAGATGATTATGGTATTACCTTCTTGCCGAGCACACTCAATAGCAAGGGGGATGACGATAAGGTTAAATTCTATCCTCTTGCATCGAAACTTTGCTTCCGCCAATTAGTTCTCGTGGCGAGGTCTGACAGGGCAAAACGTTTCCATCTATCTGAAGTAGCACATATTATGCAGCAATTTTTGTAATGTATAGATATAAAGATAGTTAGGTGGCATATCCTGAGGGGAGGATCATATTAATAAATTAATAATTAATACATAAATTAATACGTAAATCCATCAATTAATCAATAAATTAAAGAGGTTAATTCCTGTAAAGTTCAGGAATTAACCTCTTTTTATTTATGAAAAGAAACTGAAAGAATCGAATTAAATAAATATAGTAATTATCATATTCTTAAATATAGATGCGTCAAAAATTTCTCAAATTTTAATTGACAAATGTCCTTTCAGAAAATATACTTATAGTAGTTTAAAACATATTTAGGAGATAGGATTTAAAACCCATAATTGTAGTGGATTTAAAGTGAATTAAAAGTAGAATATGTTTTTGTTTTTATTGGTTGGCCTATGTAGGTCCCTAGGAGGTTTCAAATGAGTAAAGATGTGGAAAACAAAAATACCCATGACCATAATCATGGTGAACAACATGATCATGGTCACAATCATAATCATGAACATCATTGCCACTGTGGCGGTCATGGTCATCATGGTCACGACCACGATCATCAACATGACCACGATCATGACCATGGTCACGACCATAGTCATGCAAAGGCTCTTCCGACGGATAAATGGGTGCCACACACTCATGAACCAGGGGTACCTCATGAACATGGCGTAAATGACTATATGAAAGCCGTTGCTGAGTATCGTAAAACATGGCCTACAAAACAAGATGTTATTGAACAAACACCAGATCCTGCGGTACGCGAAATGATTCTTCGCATGGAGCAAATCGGTTGCGATACAGTATTTGACCGTTTTGATAAACAACAACCACAATGTACATTCGGTATTGCTGGTGTATGTTGCCGTATCTGCTTCATGGGTCCATGTAAAATTACACCTAAGAGTCCTCGTGGTGTCTGTGGTGCCGATGCTGATCTTATCGTAGCTCGTAATATGACACGTGCTGCTGCAGGTGGTTTGACTCAACATGGTGCGCATGCTCGTGAAATTTTGATTTCTTTGAAAGCGGCTGCTAATGACCAATTGGATATTCCAATTTTAGGGGAAGAAAAAATCCGTACTGTATGTAAAGCTTTCAATATCCCTGAAGAAGGCCGTTCCTTAAAAGAAGTGGCTAATGACTTGGCAGATGTTCTATTAGAAGATTTGAGCCGTGCATTACCTGGTGAATATAAAACAATTACTGCAATGGCTCCTGCTGAACGTCGTGAAGTTTGGAAAAACTTGGATATCTTGCCTATTTCTGCATACAATGAAGCCTTCGATGCATATCATCGTACATGCGTAGGTACAGATGGCGATTGGGAAAGCAACATGAAGCAATTCTTACGTTGTGGCCTTGCTTTCACATTCACTGGCGTAGTGGCAGCGGATATCGCAACAGACGCATTGTTCGGGCAAGGTGGTCGTCGTACCTCCAAAGTTAACATTGGTGCCTTGAAAAAAGGGTATGTTAACATCGCTGTTCATGGTCACTTGCCAACATTAGTATCTCAAATTTGTACAATTGGTGCCTCTGAAGAGTATTTAGAAAAAGCGAAAGCTATCGGTGCCAAAGGCATCCAATTCTATGGTATTTGTTGCTCTGGCTTGTCCAGCATGTACCGCTACGAAAACGTTATTCCATTGTGTAATGCTATCGGTGCGGAACTTGTACTTGGTACTGGCGCACTCGATTGCTGGGTAGCTGACGTTCAAGACGTTTACCCTGCTATTATGGACGTAGCACGTTGCTTCAACACAAAAGTTATCACTACATCTGATGCAGCTCGTTTACCAGGTGCAGAACATATCGGCTACGACCATCATCACACTAACTTGGCTGAAACAAAAGAATTGGCTCGCAAAATCTTGGATCGTGCTCTTGAAGCTCATGAATTGCGTAAAGGTATGCCTGTATTCATTCCGCCATACGAAATCACTGCAGAGGTTGGTTTCTCTCCAGAATCCACTGTTAAACATTATGGTTCCTTCAAACCATTGGCAGAGGCTTTAAAATCTGGTAAAGTTCGTGGTATCGTAAACGTAGTAGGTTGTTCCAACCCTCGCGTTATCTACGAAAAAGCAACTGTAGATATCGTTGATACACTTATTAAAAATGGCTGTATCATCCTTACAAACGGTTGTGCATCCTTCCCATTGATGAAACTTGGCTATTGCAATACAGATGCTAACAAGAAGTGTAGCCCTGCATTGCAAGAGTTCCTGGGGGATGATCAACCACCAGTATGGCATGTGGGCGAATGTGTAGATAATGCACGTTCCTCCGGCATCTTCGGTGGTATTGCTGCAGAGCTCGGACTTAATTTACCACAATTGCCATTTGCTATGTCTAGCCCTGAATGGTCCAACGAAAAAGGTATTGATGCATCCCTTGGCTTCCGCTTGATGGGGATTAACTCTTACCACTGTGTTGAGC
>CAKQBP010000075.1 GCA_934216375.1 uncultured Veillonella sp. | reverse complement strand
CCAGAAGCAGATTACCGTTTCTCCCTCGCCAACAGTGCAGGGCTCTTATCTGTCAAAGACAGTTTATTTACAGATGCTCGTCCTGGTATTATTCAATACGGTATCATGCCATCCCTTGATGTGCCAAATCGATTGGGCTTAAAACCTGTTTTATCTTTCCATAGTGAAGTTGTTCATGTACAACATATCCCTGCTGGCGAAGGCATTGGATATGGATCTACCTATATCACAACTGAGCCAATGACAATTGCTACTATCCCTGTAGGCTATGCGGATGGCTACCCTCGTAGTTTATCCAATCGGGGCACCGTACTGATTCATGGCACTCGTTGTCCCGTAGTAGGTCGTATTTGTATGGATCAATTCATGGTTTCTGTTCCGGATACAATCACGGTAAAGCCTGGCGATAAGGTGGTGCTTCTAGGGTCTCAAGGGCATGAAAGTATTTCTGCTTTAGAAATTGCAGCCCTTGCTTCTACAATTCCTTATGAAATCTTTTGTGGATTCTCAGAGCGCGTACCACGACAATATATTTAACCTATGTAAAATAAAGAAAGCCCGTATCACATGTAGAAGTCTACATGTGATACGGGCTTTCTTGCTCTCCTATACCCAGCGTGCTGTAAAGCAGTTACGTTCTTATTGTGAGAGAGAGTATATATACCAAGTATATAATCTTATGATTCGGAGGGAACCACAATTCATAAGGGGCCCTCTGAACGATAGATGGCATAGGAGAGAGTCAATGTTTATCTATCCAATCCAGAGGGCTGTGTGTAATTGTTTATTGTGTGTGTTGTTTATTGTGTGTGTTTTTGTGTGTTGTGTATGTGTGTGTAAGTGTATTTATGTTATGTGTGTATAGTTTTGAGTGCTTAGTGTTCGTTTTTGAAAGGGTTTGCTTTACAGCGCTATAGAATAGGAGATCAACTTATTTTGCTACCGTCCCTGTTTTAGCATCCAATACAACGGATATCGGTTTATTTTGTGCATCATGGAATTCTATGGTATATAGTGGTTTACCATTTTGATTAGCAAGAGACCACGCATTAATACCAGTCGCTACCTTGCCAGACTGTACGAAAGCTGCATTAATTGCCACATGTGGAGGTATTACTGTTCCAGCATCAATAGCACTAGCTTCCATAGATGCATCATATGCTTTAGGATTACCATCCGTTACATTACCAGTAGCCACATCTAGAGTCATAGAATGAGCACCACTAGTATTAAAACCAGCTACTTCATAGATGGCAGTTTTACCTTGAGTTTTGAAGGATACATTAGTGATTTTGGAGTTTCCAAATTTACTTTCGAATTGGTCAATTAAATAATTAGCACCAACTACGAAAATACTATTTTGGTCTACTACGCCTTCTTGCTGATTGGTTGTGCTAGGTTGTGATTTTCTACTTTTAGAGTTTTTTTTTCCTCTTTAGTAGGCTCTTCTTTATCAGCCTTTTTTTCGTCTTTCACAACTTTTACTTTAGGCGCTTTGTCTACTGCAGCTTTTTTAGTATTTTTAACTTCTTTATCATGCTTTGCTACAGATTCAGATTTTTTATCGCCACCGCGTACTACTCTTGTTTCACTAGGAGCTTTAGCTACAGATGCAGTTTCAATAGTAGGAACTGCTGCTGCAGGATTTTCTGTACTAGGTACTACAGTTTCTTGAGCTACTGGTGTTTTAACATCTTGTGTAGCTGTTGGAACTGGTGTAGTATTACGAACTGCTGTACCTACTTGATTACCGTCTGCTATAGGAGCTACCGGAGTTTTAGGTGCAACTGCAGTAGTAGCCACATCTGGAGCCACCGCTGTAGTAGGAACTACTGGATCAGTAACTGGTTGTGCTGGAGTCGCTGCACTCGCTGTTTCTTGTGTAACAGGCATTGGAGTTACTGGTTCAGCTGCTGTTACAGCTACAGTGGCACCAAATACGCCAGCCACTGCTAAAGCAATACTACTTTTTAAAATAGATTTTTTCATATTGTCCTCCTTATTAATTCATTTACATGCAACTTTACGCATGTATATTTCCAGTCAACTCAATGTCATCATGTAAGTTCCAAAACATATATCCAGCATGGACTTGTAGATATATAGCTTGGAAATTTCAGATATAGTTGAGTTTGTCTTTCGACTGGTACACATACTATCGACAGTCTATGAAGTCAAAATGTAGAAGCACTGTTAAAAGCTTATTTTATAGTGAGTTTAGAATGAATTTATATATAATTCCTATGAAATCCTATGGGATTTACTTTATACTTAAAAATTCCATGAAAAATATATCAAAAGCCGTTTATCCTATAAATAAGGGATAAACGGCTTCAAAATATACGTATTGATATCTAAAATTTCACATTCATGAGCAAACTTTCACAAAAAATGCCTCAATACTAGTTATTTTTTTAAGAAAAATAGTATTAAGGCATTTAATTATTATATTCAGAATAAAATAACTAGGCACTATTAAGATATAATAACTAGTCAATCATATATTAATCGTCAAATTTAACAGATAGCAATTTACCATTCATTGCATCCATACGCACATGTACTTCTTTATTATCTGCTGTACCAAAGCTAACTTTGTAGACGATTTTACCTTTATCATAGCGCACAGCCCATTCATTAAGGCTCACAGCTTTACCTTTTGTTTGGGCGTAAGCAAAGTTCACCACAGCTGCAGGCGGTAAGATTTCCCGAGGATCAAACGATTTTTTCTTTAGCGATTTATGGAAGTCCCCTTCGCGCTTTTCAAAGATTTGATTAGTAGCATAGATATACGTTAACTCATACTTACCAGATTCATCAAAACCTTCAACATCATACTTAATTTGACCTCCATCCGCATCAAAGGCGATTTCCGTAATTCCTGCATTTGGATGATTTTGGATAAAGGCATTTAATAAACCATTAGCGCCTACAATCGCCGCATGGTTGCCATCAACAACTGCCACAGTTGGCTCTACAGCTACTAAAGGGGCTGCACTTGCATTTGGCATGCCAAATGCCGCTGCCAAGGCCAATACAAGGCTACCTTTTACAAAAAATGATCTCATTGGTTCCTCCATATCTCAAACAGTTATCATAACAATATATATACAATTATACACTAAATCAACGCGGTTTATAATCTTTATTTATATAATTAGTGCATGTACCTGCGCCCTATGATACAATGCACATAGATTCATTTTTGTAACTACATGTGAGCTAACTATGATTTCAATTTACCCCACTATATATCACGAATTTCAATGCAAGGCCGATCAATGCGAAAATACATGTTGTCAGCTGTGGACCATCGATATAGATGAGCCTACTGCTGAACGTTATCATTCCATGACAGGTTCTCTTGGTGAAAGCGTACGCCAAGCCATCACAGTTGATGATGAAGGCAGTCATTTTATCTTTTCTAAAGCACAACCTATGTGTCCCTTACTCAATGAAAAAGGTCTATGCAAAGTAGTTCTTGAATTAGGAGAAGAAGGACTTTGTGACACCTGTCATATGCATCCACGCTTTTATAAATACATTGAAGACTTAGAACTATGTGGCGTTGGATTATCTTGTGAAGCATCGGTTGAACTATTGGCCCAACAAGAACCGTTGGACTCTCTCCTCTTTACAATTGAAGATGATCATAATGAATTCAGACCTGAGGAGCGATTAGTGCTCCACAATATTTTTGAATTATTAGCCTTTGATTTAGATCCTAATCTATTCAAATATACGCCAATGCCCTCAAAGCAGTCCTTCAAAGAATTATTAGACCTATATAAACAAACGGAACCCATCGATGAGAATTGGACTGCACAGGTTAATACATTATCTAGTAAACTAGACCAACTCATCGCATCCGTACAGACCTATATACAGCAAGAGGATATGAGCCTATTTAACAAAGTGTACCAATATATATTGTATCGCCAAATCGATATGCTATCAGATTATTCCTTTGAATCTATCTTAGCTTATGCAAAGGATGGTACTGACTATATACTTATAGCCAGCGCATTAGAGGGACAACCCTTAAAGCAAGTTGCAAGATGGTCACAACAAATCGAATACGACGAAAATAATGTAGAACTATTGTTACAACATTACGAAGCTCAACTGGGTTAATGAGCAAAAAACCGCAAGATATTTATCTTGCGGTTTTTAATTCTTATGACAATATATTATTTAAATAATGTATGAACAAAACGAATCCATTGAGGCAATACGGAGACAGATAATAATGCCACAACAAACATAACAATATAAGTTTTAACGATACCTAGTTCAACATAACGTCTCATTAATTGGGCTGCAATGAACACAGCATAATACTGGCTGAACATCGTAATAAGATAGGCCATATCCCCTACATATTTTTGAAGAGACAAAGAGAAAAAAATAATCCCTAGTATATGAATTAATACTAAGACAACCGTGCGAAGTGCATTTGTATAAGCTAATCCATATATATAATTGCGCAATACCCCACCATAAGTACCACGACCACCTAATAAAACAAGTAAGCGCCATATAACAAATGAACCGATGATAATTTGAAAAATTAAAAATACAGAACTTGCTAAAATACTAATTACATCAAAATGAGTTAACCCAGTAATCCGTTTAATTCCGAGCATTGGAGATATAACTTTCACCATAAACGGTAAGCTATAGGTCATTATATATAATACAATAGTAGATACGACTAGATTCAGAATGGCTCTTGTATGAGATCCATAATTGATAATATTCTGAAAAGATTGTTCGCTAAGCCTGGTAAATAAATGCAATATATCCTTATTCCATGTCATAAATGCTCCTTTTAGTTTAAAACTAGTAAAAAAGGACGAGCCATGTCTCGTCCTAGATATATCATATGTATTTTATCGAGTCAACATATAAATCCATTCAAACACGTGTGCTACCAAAAGAGCAATCAACATTAGAATCAAACCTTCATAAGGGGTCCCATTAATACATGCTCCCACAATACGTCCCATAGTTTGTAACAATAATACGGTACTTAAAACACATAGCACAATCATACAGAAGCCAATGATTGCTTGCAGTATTAATGGTACCGAAGTTAAAATCAGCATAATCCCTGCTGTAAAAGTAATCAATGCCACAACAAGTTGAGCAAATGACATGATATGCAAAATACCGGTTGTAACAGTTCGAACATAAAATTTACGCTGTTGAGCAACCGCATAAACTATAATGATACATGCCATGAAAATAACTTTTCCGATTACCCATGCAAAGCGACCCATATTCCAAAATTCTCTAGGACTACCCATCTGTTCCAAAAAAAGTTGTATTTCATGTTGACCTACTGGAAGAGATAGCGATTCCCACCTTACTAATAACGAAGAATTGCGTATAAACGCACGTATAGCATCTAAATATACGCCTTCACCTACAATAGTAAATTGATAACATATGAGTGTTAATAGCAGCATTCCTATGAGTTGCCCATAGGCAATATCAAAGTGATACATACGAGGATTATTCTCTTCAATAGGGTTTAATAAACGATAGATAAACTGCATTAAACCCACCATCATAGGTATCACCACCTTTTACACAATATACATACACAACATTTAAGTTTGAATACTATAACATACAACACACAATAAGGAACTATAAAAAATAGTTCCTTTTCATTTTCCGTTCATCATTATAGCACAAAACACATATCTTTTCATACTTTAATTATCCCAATGTAATGGGTCTTTCAAGCCTTTTTCCTTATAAAATACAGAGAAAAGCTATTAGAAGATTATATATAATCAGCTAATAGCTTTTTTAGTAGAAAAGGGCTGTTTTAGTACAGCCCCTTTCATATTTTTCATGTTATGTAATTATCTGGAACTAGCAAGTACTACCATACCAATCAAGATACCTAAAATGATTACAGGAATTAAACTCGTAATAATAGAAATGCCAAAAGTTGCTAAATGGGATTTATTAATTTGGCGACTCAATAATGTTAAGCATACCCAGAATGTATAGACTGCAAAAGCTATCGTTGCGAATATAATAATAGTTATCCATACAATACTACCTACTGTAGAATCAGGATGAGAGCCTAGTAGCAGCAAAAATGGCAATGATAGTAATAGAAAGCCAATGAAATATACTAAGCCCATAATCTGATTATAAGCTTGTTCGTACCACATGATTTTTAACACAGACTCATATGTAGTATGGGCATCAAATTTATTGGCGACCCAAGAGAAAATCGCAGAATAAATAGCAATACCAATAAAAGCAAATAGCAAGCCAACCGCTAGGCCTAATATACCGGCCCCAGAAAGAGCCGCCGCACCAGTAAGTGCAACACTAAGTTTATCCACAAATATCATACTCAAAAAAGTAGGTAGAATATTTGAAAATACGAATGCCACCAATGCCAAAGCTACTGTAGCATAGAACCCTTTTCGACAAGATCCATGCTCTACAATCTGTGGAATACCGCGTTTAAAGGGAGCTACCACAAGCTGCCAAATATCTGAATACCATTTTGTTTCCATAAAACCTCCAAAACACCTATATTTCTTTAATTGTAACACAAACTATATTTAAACCGTCATGGACAACATTATACCTCCCACACCAAAGATGAAGGATATTATGTAAAAAGAAATTCCCGTTATCCAAAGATTTAGACCAAATTGCTTATAGGTAACTTGCCCCTTCAAAATAATAACTATGGTCAAGCCCTTTCATCAGCAACCCCTGATTTATTAATGATAACCATATTAGGTTTCCTTTTTATTTCATCTATTAATATATTATAC
>CAKQBP010000074.1 GCA_934216375.1 uncultured Veillonella sp. | reverse complement strand
TTGAATGTCAGTTAAAATTGTATAATGTTCCCCTTGAGTTACAAGACCCATAGCAATACCTGCTACAGGAGCTTTAATAGGTACACCAGCATCCATCAAAGACAATGTAGAACCACATACGGAAGCCATGGAGCTAGAACCATTCGATTCCAATACTTCAGATACTAAACGCAACGCATATGGGAAGTCTGCCTCGCTCGGAATCACAGGCACCAACGCGCGTTCAGCCAATGCACCATGACCGATTTCACGACGACCAGGACCGCGAGAAGAGCGAGTTTCGCCAACGGAGAAAGATGGGAAATTATAATGATGGATATAACGTTTTTCAGTTTCAACACCAAGACCATCGATGGTTTGTTTTTCGGATAAAGGCGCTACTGTTGTGACATTCAACACTTGAGTTTGGCCACGTGTAAACAAGCCAGAGCCATGTGTACGAGGTAATACGCCTGTACGGCAAGAGATTGGACGAACTTCATCAAGTTGACGACCATCTGGACGGATTTTTTCAACAGTAATCATATGACGCACGATTTCTTTTGTCATTGCATCAAATGCTTTATTTACATCAGCCAAGTTATCTGGGTAGATTTCTTCAAAGTGAGCTAATACATCTGCACGTACTTCATTTTCTTGTGCATCACGTTGTTGTTTATCTGCACAACGAACTGCAGCATCAAGTTTATCATGACCATAGGCACGAACTGCATCACTAATTTCAGCTGGAACATCTTTACATTCAAATATGCGTTTTTCCTTACCTACTTTTGCAGTCATATTTTCTTGGAATGCTACGATTTTTTTGATTTCTTCGTGAGCTGCCATGATAACTTCAAGAATGATATCTTCCGGTACTTCTTCAGCGCCACCTTCAACCATGAGGATAGCATCTTTAGTACCAGCCACAACGATATTAAGATCTGTTTCTTCTAATTGTGCTTTCGTTGGATTTACAACAAATTCACCATTGATACGTCCCATACGAACGCCTGCAATAGGACCATTCCAAGGAACATCAGAAATAGACAATGCGGCGGAAGCGCCAATCATACCACAAATGGCTGGATCACAATCTTGGTCCACAGACATAACTGTTGCTACTACGTGTACTTCGTTTCGTACACCTTTATCAAATAATGGACGAATAGGACGGTCAATCAAACGGCTATTCAAGATCGCAGACTCAGGTGGACGCGCTTCACGTTTAATGAAGCCCCCTGGTAAACGACCAACCGCATACATTTTTTCTTCATAGTCTACTGTAAGTGGGAAGAAATCGATGTCCTTCGCCTCTTTAGAGCCTGTAGCAGTAACGAGTACACGAGTATCACCATAGCCAACCATTACAGCACCGCCAGCTTGTTTTGCAAGTTCCCCAGTCTCAATCGTAAGCGTACGACCAGCTAGGTCCATTTGGAATTGTTCCATTCCTATTCCTCCTAAAAATCTTCTTATATGTATACCTTCTAATTATATATCAATTAAAGCTAAATAGCCAATTCAAAATAAAAAAGCCGTCCTAAAGGACGGCTAATTTTATTATTTACGAAGACCAAGGCGTTCGATAAGAGAACGATAACGTTCGATATCTTTACGACGAAGGTAGTCAAGCATGTTACGGCGTTGACCAACCAATTTCAACAAACCACGACGGGAATGATGGTCTTTTTTGTGTTCTTTCAAGTGTTCAGTTAAGTATGTGATGCGGCTTGTCAAAATCGCAACTTGTACTTCTGGAGAACCAGTGTCACCTTCATGAGTAGCGTATTCTTTAATTACTGCTAATTTAGCTTCTGTAGTTAACATTAATGTTACCTCCTAAAAAATTATAATCCCGATAAGCTTAAGTAACCGTTGGAGAATCGAATACTTCGCTTACGATATGTCTAATGACTTAGTTAAGTATACAGTATAATCACATTAGTGTAAAGGTTTTCATGAAAAAAGAGAGGATAATCTCCTCTCGTTTGTTTAAGCTGAGTATAATGAGTTCGCTTATTTTGAACCGAGCATCATACGATCGCTTAATGCACCTTCCCCAGCTACTTCGAACTTTTGAAGTAAGTCAGCAACTGTTAATTTTTTCTTTTCTTCCCCTTTTACATCATAGATGATTCGACCGGAGTCCATCATGATGAGGCGATTACCAAAGCGCAATGCATCACGCATATTATGAGTAATCATAAGAGTTGTTAGATTATGTTCTGCAACGAGTTTATCTGTTAGTTGCAACACATTTTCTGCAGTCTTAGGGTCAAGTGCCGCAGTATGTTCATCCAATAATAAGAGTTCTGGACGAAGCATGGTAGCCATTAACAATGTAATGGATTGACGTTGACCACCAGATAGTAGGCCCATACGAGCAGATAAACGATCTTCAAGACCCAAGCCTAATAATGCAAGACGTTCCTTGAAAAATGCTTGTTCACTATCTTTGAAAGCCCATTTAAGACCTAAGCTTTTACCACGGCGCATAGCAAGAATCAAGTTTTCCTCGATTTGCATATTACCAGCAGTACCAACCATAGGGTCTTGGAATACACGACCAATGTATTTAGCACGTTTGTATTCTGGCATTTTTGTCACATCAATCTCATTAATTGTAATGGATCCTTCATCTACTGGAAATACACCAGCAATGGAGTTTAATAAAGTACTTTTACCAGCACCATTACCACCAATGACAGTACAAAAATCACCCTCTTCTAGACGAAGATTAATGCCTTGTAATGCAGTCTTTTCATTAATTGTGCCCTTAAAGAAGGTTTTTACCATATTTTTTACTTCTAACATAGTGTCCTCCTTAACGAGCCAACCATTTTGCTTTCAATGTAGGTAGGGAAAGCGCGATGGCAACAAGAATTGCAGTGAATAATTTCAAATCATTTGGTGGCATACCCATGTAGAGAACGGCAGCAATAACGATACGATATACTATAGAACCAAGTACTACAGCGATGAGACTGCGTACGAAGGATTTCGTACCAAATACTACTTCACCAATGATTACAGAAGCCAAACCAATAACGATGGTACCAATACCCATGCCTACATCAGCAAAGCCTTGGAATTGACCGATAAGAGCTCCAGACATACCAACAAAGCCATTGGAAATCAAAAGGCCAAGAACGATCATATTATCAGTATTTACGCCTTGAGCGCGAATCATTTGAGGGTTAACACCTGTAGCACGTAAGGCTGTACCAATTTCGGTACCGAAGAACCAAAATAAAAGCAAACATACAACTACAGCAACGATAATACCTACGATGGCTGCAGACCACATATTCGGCGTGTGGAAAAATCCACCAAGAATCGTATAAATTGTATCCATTCGAAGCAAAGATACATTAGCTTTGCCCATGATGTGAAGGTTTACAGAGTACAATGCAATCATTGTCAAAATACCGGCCAATAATGCAGGAATTTTCAATTTTGTATGAATCCAGCCTGTTACAGCACCTGCTATCATACCACCCACACCGGCAAGTAAAATGGAAAGGATTGGATTCATACCACTTGTAATTAAAATAGCAGAAATGGCCGCCCCCATTGGGAACGTACCTTCCACAGTTAAGTCAGCCACATCTAATACACGGAAGGTTATGAATACGCCGACCGCTAACAAAGACCATAAAAGGCCTGTGGTTATGGTGCCTACCACTAAATCTAACATTAAAATCTCCTCTATTGTTTCATGTCTTTACGAAGAGCTTCAGGAATCGTAATACCTAATTTTTTAGCACGTTCTTCGTTAACAGTTAACTTAATCTCTTTTTGTGTCTCAATAGCTAAGTCTGCAATTTTTGCTTCTCCTGCAAGAACTTTAGCAGCCATTAAACCTGTTTGGTAACCCAATTGATAGTAATCAACAGAATATGTTGCTACGCCACCAGTCATTGTCATGCCTTCGTCAGCAGCAAATACCGGGATTTTAGCAGCATCTGTAATTTGTGCCAAGTTAGCCATAGCAGATGCTAATACATTATCTGTTGGTGTATAAATAGCTTGCACATCTTGGTTTACAAGATTTGTAGCTGCTTGTTGAATATCATTTACGTTGGAAACAGTTGCCTCTACGACAGTAATACCTTTTGTAGCAGCATAGGCTTTCATTTTTTCAACTTGTAATTGGGAGTTGATTTCAGAGGATGTATAAATGGCACCAATACGCTTTACGTTCGGTACTAATGCTATGATAAGATCAACCTCTTTTTCAACAGGTGTCATGTCGGATGTACCAGATACATTACCACCAGGGCGTTCATTAGATTGAACGAGTTTAGCTGTCACGTAGTCTGTAATAGCTGTACCCATGATTGGCATGTCATGAGAAGCATTTGCCATCGTCTGAGCCGCAGGTGTTGCAATAGCTAATACTAAATCTTTTTTATCAGATACGAAGCCCTTATTAGCAGCATCAAGGGATGGATGTTCTACTAATTGAATAACACCAATTTTCTTTTGGTCATTAGTTGCGGTATTAGAACCACAACCGGCTACCATTGCCATAACAGCAATGGCACTAAGTGCCACTACAATACCTTTTTTCCAGTTCATGTATAACTCCTTACCAGTTATGTATTAAATCATAGTCGCCTTGTTCATCAAATCCTCTGGTAAGGTGATGCCCAATTTTTCTAATTTATCTTTTCCCACAACTAATTTAAATTCTTTCTGCATTTCGATAGGCATATCTTCAACTTTAGCTTCGCCAGTTAGAATTTTAGCTGCCATCAAACCAGTCTGGTAACCAAGTTTGTAGTAATCTACAGACAAGGACATAACTGCCCCACCTTTTACGTGGTTATCTTCACCGCCAAACACAGGAATTTTTGCTGGATCGGTAATAGCTACAAGATTGCTCATCGCAGAAGCTACCACATTATCTGTTGGCACATAAACTGCATCCACACGTTGAGATACTAGGTTTTGTGCCGCTTGTTGAATATCGTTTACATTGGAAACTGTAACTTCTTCAACTTTAATACCCTTTGTAGCTGCATAAGCTTTCATCTTCTCCACTTGAATTTGAGAGTTTACTTCGCTTGAGCTATAGATAGTACCAATTGTTTTCGCATTTGGCATTACTCGTAAAATTAGATCTACTTGTTGCTCTACTGGATTCATGTCAGACGTACCAGATACATTACCACCAGGTTTTTGATTGGATTTAACAAGTTTAGCTGCCTCGTAATCAGTAATTGCTGTACCTAAGATTGGAATATCATGAGTTGCATTCGCCATGGATTGAGCCGCTGGCGTAGCAATTGCTAAAATCAAGTTTTTCCGATCGGATACGAAACGCTGTGCAATACTATTCAAATTAGATTGATCAGCTTGCGCATTTTGTTGATCAAAAGTAATCTTTTCTGCCAAACCTTTTTCTTTTAGCGCATCAACAAAGCCCTTATTTGCCGCATCTAGTGCAGGATGTTCTACCAGCTGTACAACACCAACTTTATATTCACCATTCGATGTAGTTCCATTTGAGCCACAGCCTGTAAACGCCAACAATGCTGCCGCCGTGAGCGCTAGGGCAATACCTTTTTTCAAGTTCATGGGGATTTCCTTCCTATCTGCAATGACTATAATACATCTATTATAAACAAATTTCTTTACTACATCAATGTAGCAGGTTAAAGTATTTTACATTTGTCCATTTATAGAACACATTAAGATACGAAATCCTTTTACTTTTCAAGAGACGCTAACATGTCTTCTGTTAAATCATTAGCTGCTAAAATATAGTCCTTAAGAGTCCCTTTATCAAGAGCTACCTTCATAACAGGCACTTCAAATGGGTCCAAGATGACGCACATTAGAATTTCACCCGTTACATAGTAACCAACCACTGCTTCCCCTTCTTCAGGATCTAAGGTTTCACGTTTTACAGTAACACAGTATGATTTCATAACCTGCGCTGCTGCTTCTGCTACCTCTTCACGATTAGAAATATATTCTTCAACCTTCGTTTCAGGGATGTCAAAAATATCTACCTTTACAGTCTTGACCTCTGTAGCCTCTCCTTTCGCAGACTCTATAGCTGCGCCTAATTCTGTTTGCTTCATATACACCCCACAAAGAATGGACTTTTACCATTGGTGAAAGCCCCATTATCTTAGATTGATTCATCAGCTGCATTTAAGAACGCCACATAGCATTGTTTAGCCTCGTAAATATCAGCCTTAGATGTAACCTCCCAAGGAGCATGCATGCTAAGAACGGCTACACCACAGTCGATGACATTCATACCATAAAGAGCCATGATGTACGCAATGGTGCCACCACCACCTAAATCAACCTTACCAAGCTCTGCCGTTTGGTATGTTACATTGTTAGATTCCATGACACGACGGATAAAGCCCATATACTCAGCATTAGCATCGTTAGAACCAGCTTTACCACGAGAGCCTGTAAATTTATTGAATACTACGCCCATGCCAAGGTAGGAAGCATTTTTCTTTTCATATGCAGACGCATAGAGTGGATCATAACCGGCACTTACATCGGAGGATAACATACGAGATTTCTCCAACGTACGACGTACACTTACAGAATTAGGTTTACCCATAAGTGTTAAAATTTCAGCCACTGCATTTTCAAAGAAGCGTGATTGCATACCTGTAGCACCTACAGAACCAATTTCCTCTTTATCTACAAGTAAGCAACAGGTAGTACGCTTTACATTATCCACTTCAAGCATTGCTACCAAGGATGTATAGGCACACACGCGATCATCTTGGCCATACGCCATTACCATGGAACGATCAAACCCCATATCTCGAGCTTTACCCGCTGGTACGATTTCTA
>CAKQBP010000073.1 GCA_934216375.1 uncultured Veillonella sp. | reverse complement strand
TTCATATCCTTATAACCAACAAGAATATAATTATAAAATGTACTATCATACTATATTCATCACATTAATTTATTAATACTTTCTTATTTTCTTTATACTTCTAGGGGTATAGGGTTTATTGACACTCCTTAGCCCCTCTGCTACGATTGATTTAAAGTTATATATATGCGATAAATCCATAGTTCTCATTATATTAGAACTATGTGAATGATTGCATATTAGTGTAGTTATAGTTATAAATTAGGAGTATAGAAATGAGAAAACAATTAGCTTTAGCATCCGCTATTCTAGGTCTTGCAGTATCCTTTGGTGCACCTGTTGTATCTAATGCTGCATATCAATTAAATGAAGAAGTAAAAGATCCTACACCTGCATTAAAAGAGGCATCTACTATTGGTGTTCGCACACATGAAACTAAAGAACTTCAAAATCTTCAAAACAAAGATGCTATCGTTGTTATGAGCTTTGGTACAACTTATAAAGATACTCGTGCGAAAACAATCGATGCAACTGTAGATGCTATTAAAGCAGCTCATCCAAACACAAAAGTAATTACAGCTTTCACAAGCCATATTATTCGTGATCGTATCCAACAAAAAGAAGGTATTACTTACCCAACTCCTGAAGAAGCATTGGCTGAACTTAAAAAAGACGGTTACACTCGCGTTGCATTAGCATCCCTTGATGTAATTCCTGGTATGGAATACAACTACGATACAGCAGTATATAATTTGTACAAAGATAATTTCAAAAAAATGACACTTGGTACATCTCTTATGTACTGGATGGGTCAAGAAAACCAAACTGACCAAGTTATTGAAACATTAAAAGCTGTTCAATCTCAATTCCCTAAATTAGGCAAAGAAGACGCTCTTCTTATCATGGCTCATGGTACTCCAGATCCTTCCAATGCTTACTATTCTGTAATTCAAGACCGTATCCATACTCTTGGTATGAAAAATGTATTCGTCTACACAGTAGAAGGTACTCCAAATCTTGAACAAGTTATCCCTCAATTGAAATTACATGGTATTAAGCACGTTACATTGATGCCATTCATGATGGTTGCAGGCGACCATGCTAACAATGACATGGCTGGTAATGAACCAGATTCCCATAAATCCATCCTTGAAAAAGAAGGCTTCAAAGTTGACACTTACATCCATGGCTTAGGTGAAAATCCTAACATCCGTAACTTATTCGTTGAACGTGCTAACGAAGCTTGGGACGCATTACAAAAATAATCAATCCATAATTTAACTAGTATCGTTATATAACGTACATAGGAGTACATCATGAAAAAACTACTACTTTGTAGTCTCGCTTTGGTCATGGTTGTACTAGCAATAGCTGGGTGTGGTAAAACCACATCCAGCTCTTCTGCTACTACGAAGGAATTGACCTTTAATGGCCAAACCTATACTGTACCAAAGGATCCACAAAAAATTGCTGTATTATCTAATTCTGTTTTATCTATGCTTTATGCTGTCGATGGTAAGGCTATTAGCCGTGCCAATACAACGGATAAACTAGCACCAGAGTTAGAAGCTCTACCAGCTCTTGGTCAAACTGCAAATATCAACATGGAACAATTATTAGGCTTGAAGCCAGATGTAGTATTGGGTTTAGTAAATCAACATAAAAAATATGAATCCCAATTACAAGCTAATAATATTCCAACCGTACTTTTTGATTACGATGGTATTAAAGATAATGTACCAATGTTAACATTTCTTGGCGAATTAACTAATCATCAAGATAAGGCTAAATCTGTTATTACTACCTATGAAAGCAATATTACCAAGGTAAAAGATGCAGTTAAGAATCAACAGCCTGCACGTGTTGCCGTGTTACGTGCCACAGGAAAAGGTGTAACTGCCGAAACTGATGAAGCAGTTACTGCATCCATGGTAAAAGAACTAGGCATGACAAATGTTGTTGCCTCCCACCTAGAAGGTACAACCAAGGATAAAACTGTCCCTTACTCTCTTGAAACATTAACTGCAGATAACCCTGATATTATCTTTGTTGTTACAATGGGTAAAGAAGAAGAAATTACAAAAGCTATGAAACAAGCTATGACAGATAATCCTGCATGGGCTAATTTAAAAGCTGTACAAAATAACCGCGTAATATATTTACCATCTAAACTATTCCTATTAAACCCAGGTCTACAAACACCTGAAGCTATGGCACGTCTAGTTAAAGAAGCATACGGTATTAATGTTACATTCTAACATATTGCATCATGCGAAAGAGGGCATCCCCAAAATAGGGAATGCCCTCTTTTTTATTAATATCAAGCTACTCAACCAATCCTTTTACGCGCACATATTTTTTATTATCAAATGTATCAAGTTGTACATCTACAGAGAAAACATCTCTAAACAACTCATCGGATATAATTTTACTTGTTTCTCCTGACGTTACTAAATACCCTTCTTTTATAACAGCCATATGATGTGAATATTGAACCGCCTGTGTTAGTTCGTGAAGTACCATGAGAACGGTTAAATCTTGCTCTTTATTTAAGCGTTTCAATAACTCCATAATTTCTAATTGGTGATTAATATCTAAATATGTTGTTGGTTCGTCTAAGACTAATAATTTTGGTTGCTGTGCTAGCGCCATGGCAATCCAAACGCGTTGCCGTTCGCCACCAGATAGAGATGGAATTAATTGTTCTCGCAAATGATTCGTTTTCGTGATATGTAACGCATAGTCAACGATTTCACGATCTTCTTTAGCCGTGTTTTTCCACCACGCTTGATATGGATACCGTCCACAATATACCAATTCTTCTACAGTCATATCCTTTGGCATATTCGGTACTTGTGGCAAAAATGCCATTTGCCGTGCCAGATGATTTTGAGAATATGATTGTAACGGTTTATCAAATATGGTAATACATTCATGAGGACTATGGATATATCCGATCATAGATCGTAAAAGCGTACTTTTACCACAACCATTAGGTCCTATTAATGTCGTAATTTTACCGATAGGAACCGATACATTAATGTCATGTAGAATATGACGATTGCCAAGAGTTACGGATAACTGTTTTACATCAATAGCGGTATTCATTAGTTATCCCTCCTCAATAGATACAAGAAGAACGGCGCTCCAAAGAATGCCATAATAATGCCCACTGGTACCTCTATAGGGCTCCACATAACACGTCCTATTGTATCACTGACAACAAGTACTAACGCACCTAATAATGCGGATCCAGGCAGTAAATATGCATAGTCGTTACCGATTATAAGACGTAACATATGGGGAATAACCAAACCTACAAATCCGATAAGCCCAGCTATACTTACAGCACCAGCCGCTAAAAGAGCAGCCACTGCAGTCATAATAAACCGTGTTTGTTCTACCTTAAGGCCTAATCCCTTTGCAGTTTCGTCACCTAAACTTAAAATGGTAAGTCGTTTAGCTCCTAAACAGGCAAAAATAAGGCCAACTATAGCATATGGAAACAGCACTTCTACCTGAGGCCAACTACGTGCAGCGAGTCCTCCTACCATCCAAAGCAATGCCCCTTGTACACGATCACCAAAGAATACAAGTAGTGCTGAAATACCTGAGCCTAAAAAGGCTGCGACCGCAACACCAGCTAAGATAATACGACTAGGTCGCACTCCATTTTTCCATGCTAATGCATACACCATAAGTGCTGCAGCCATAGCACCTAAAAAGGCTACCAACGGAACTATATGGTCATACCCAGGAAATAAAATAAATATGATAACACCAGCTAATCCGGCACCAGAGGATACCCCTACAATCTGTGGATCTGCTAGGGGATTTTTCATAACTGCTTGCAAAATTGCACCAGATACAGCTAGACAAGCCCCCACTAACGCAGCTACAATATTGCGAGGCAATCGAATATTCCAAATAATTTGTGAAGATGTATCAGTTAGCTCACTAGACCATAATGTATGCCAAATCTCAGCTAATGATACGGGTGTTGACCCCCAAATAAGAGATATAATCATGCTCGTAATAACGGCGATGATTAAGATACAAATCACTGATACGCGAAATAATTTTCGTTCATTACTTGATGCCATATGAACCCCCTCTCAAAATTAACTACATTATAAGAGATTTAATACATTATATTTGGCTATGTTTAGCTAATTATTGTGAAAATTATATACAGTAAAACCCGAATCGCAAAACTACTAAAACACGATTCGGGTTTTATATTATTTAGATTCTTTACCTTCTACAAAGAGCATGTCATTACGTTTTACATCTGTGTAAAGTAATGCATTACATACGGAAGCAGCGATTGGGCTACCGCCTTTGTTGCCTTTTACAGTGATGTAAGGAACTGGAGATACTTCCATCAGATAATCTTTGGATTCTGCAGCACCTACGAAGCCTACAGGGATACCAATGATAAGAGCTGGTTTAATACCTTCTTCAAGAGCAAGGCGCAATACTTCATACAGTGCAGTTGGAGCATTACCGATAGCAACGATTTGTCCTTCTAATTGTTTGCCAAAGGTACGCATAGCTGCGATGGAGCGAGTTACACCTAATTCTTTAGCCATTTTAGCTACGTTTTCATCTTTAATTAAGCAGTGCACTTCATTACCGCGAATTTTAAGAGCTAGCTTAGAAATACCTGTGCGAACCATTTCTACATCTGTATAAATGTCTGCACCATTATCCAATGCTTCAATACCTTTTTGAACAGCATCAGGGCTCATTTTTACGAGTTGAGCATATTCGACATCACCAGACGCATGTACTGTACGAGATACAACGCGCACTTCATCATCTGTTAAGCCTAAATCCTTTACATAATCGTAAATGATTTCCATGCTTTTATCTTCAATAGCTTTAGGATTTTTAACGTAATCCATTAGTGTCCTCCCATAATTTAAAGAATTCATCATTTGATGATACCACGTGACTTTCAAGTTTAACACGCGGACGATCGATAACAATAACATGGATACCAAGATCCATAGCAGCTTGTAATTTTGTATCAGCACCACCTACAAGGCCAGAGTTTTTCATAACTACAACGCTTGCCTGTGTATCGTGGAACATGATGCGGTTCATATCATAAGAAAATGGACCTTGAACAGCAACAATGCGCTTAGGACTCACGTTGAGGTCTTCCATCATTTGTAACACCTCTGCAGTCGGCAAAATACGTGTCCATACTTCACAATCTTGTAAAGCCTCAGATTTAGCAAAGATGTGCATTGTCTTACTACCTGTGGTCAAATACACATGTTTGTTATTCTCCTTTGCCAATTTGCCAGCTAAATTTGCGGCCTCTACCTCATCCACTACGATATGTAATTTATCATAATCTGGTAATGGTACCTCTTTACGTTCAAAGCGAACAAAAGGAATACCTTCAGCTTTTGCTGCATCTTGAGCCGTAGCCGTAACAATAGCAGCATACGGATGGCTTGCATCGATTAATAAACGTACGTTGTGTTTCTTAATCAAATTTTGCATAGCCTCTTGATCAAGACGGCCCGTATGAACAGTGATGCCTTTATGGGCAGCAAGTTCTGCCCCATACTGACTCACAACAGTAACGAGAACCTCTTCACCTGTCCGTTCTTGGATGTCTACCGCTAAGGTACGACCATCTAAGGTACCAGCGATAACCCAAATCATAATTTGTAGCCTCGAGGAGTAATCATGCGACCATTTTCAACATAGGTTTGACTATTGCCGATAATAACAAGTGTTTGCATATCCACTTCTTCGTTTGTGAAATTCTCAAGGTCAGAAATTACCATATGTTGCCCTGGGCGACCTGCTTTTTGTACGATACCAACAGGTGTTTTAGGATCGCGATATTTAAGAACGATTTCACGAACTTCGTCTAAGTGAGTAACACGTTTTTTACTGCGCGGGTTGTACAAGGAGATAACCATGTCACCTTGTGCACAAAGATCAGCACGTTTTTTAATTAAATCCCATGGAGTCATCAAGTCACTAAGAGAAATGACCGCAAAGTCATGCATCAAAGGTGCGCCCAATACAGATGCTGCTACGTTTACAGCACTAAGGCCAGGTACGATATCTACGGAAGGACGTTTTTCTGCTGGTACTTTATTAGCAAGTTCCAACACAAGACCAGCCATGCCGTATACGCCAGAGTCACCAGAGGATACAACTACGACTTGATGACCTTCTACTGCTAAATCAACAGCTTGTTGGCAACGATCTACTTCTTGCATCATGGCAGTGCCTACAGTTTCTTTACCTTCAATAAGGTCTTTAATCAAGTCAAGATAAGTCAAATAACCTACAACACGGTCAGCCGCTAAGATGGCTTCGCGCGCTTGAGGTGTCATGAACTCTTCATCGCCAGGGCCAATGCCAATTACTTTGATGTTACCTGTGCAATGGCTACCGTTGTTTTGGGATAAATTGTTTTGTGCTGTATTAGTGTTCGGCTCTTGGCCGCTAGTAATGCTGTTGTCTCGCATACGTTTCCTACTCCTATAGTTCCTTTTACAAAATTAGATTCTTTTAATTTTTCTTCTTCAATAAGTGGTGCCATCTCGTCCTGTGTATAGAACACGATAGGCCACCCCATAATTTCCATAGCCTCCAAGAGGCCTACTTCATCTTGTTTAACAATTACCGATGCTGCCGTTACAAGGCTTTTAGGTGAAAGTTTATGCGCTGCTAGTGATTGTTGTATGGCGTCAAGAATCAATTCCTTTGGCGTATCTCGGCGACAGCCAATGCCCATCGTATACGTACGAGGACGCAAAATCAATTGATGACCATATTCGGTAATTACTTTGTCCGTAATGAC
>CAKQBP010000072.1 GCA_934216375.1 uncultured Veillonella sp. | reverse complement strand
GCTTAATATTGTGTATAATGTATTATTTTTATAATACTTATTAAAATTCCTATAAAATATACCGGAAAATATTGACAACATCTATACCTATACATATAATATTATATGTGCGTATGTAAATTATCAGCACTTCCCGAGATTATTTTTGGAGGGAGGGATATAGATGTCTGAAATCAAAGTCGGTAAAAACGAAACGCTTGAAA
This sequence comes from uncultured Veillonella sp., assembly GCA_934216375.1. GTDB lineage: Bacteria > Bacillota > Negativicutes > Veillonellales > Veillonellaceae > Veillonella. Next base: position 6,627 of record CAKQBP010000072.1, on the reverse strand, counting down.
GTGCTCTTCGTCGATTCAAACGCTCCTGCCAAAAAGCGGGTGTTTTGTCTGAAGTAAGAAAACGCGAACACTATGAAAAACCAAGCGTAAAAAGAAAGAAAAAATCTGAAGCAGCAAGAAAACGCAAATTCAGAGCATAAGATGATTACCCTAATTCTGCCTTTTCATGGCTTCATGAAATGCAGAATTAGGGTTTCTTTATTTTATTCTATTCTTTAGTAACTATTACTTAGATTTTTATCAGTATTTATATATTAATCAAATTGGAGGTTATCATGAGTTTAAAAGATCAATTAAAAGAAGATATGAAAGCGGCTATGAAAGCCCGCGAAGAAGGTAAAATAGCTTTATCTGTAATTCGCATGGTCAATAGTGCCATTAAAAATACAGAGATCAATGATAAGGTAGAGTTAGATGATGCTGGCATTCTTGGTATTTTAGCTAAGGAAATGAAAACTCGTCAAGATTCTTTAACAGAATTTGAAAAAGCGGGCCGTGAGGATTTAATTAGTCATGTAAAAGAAGAAATGGCTGTATTACAAAAATACTTACCAGAGCAATTGAAAGAAGATGAAATTCGTATAATTGTACAAGAAGCCATTGCTGCATGTGGTGATAACGTAAATATGGGTAATGTTATGAAACATGTAATGCCAAAAACAAAAGGGCGTGCAGATGGTAAGATTGTCAATAACATTGTTAAAGAATTACTTGGATAATATAAATTGATATCAACGACTATTCTATATATACTAATTGATTATAGTTTATAGTAATAGATGTGTTAGAGGTAACTTTTAGAGAATAATGAAATTCTATAGAAAGTTATTGACATATATTTTCAACATATGATAATATGAACTCAATAAAATAATTGGTCACCGCAGACTCCACTTTAGATATATAGATTTATATATTTATTTGTTGGAGTCTTTTTCTTTTAGGAGGAACAAATATGTCGACAACTAACGAATTATTATATTACATTCCAGCAGGTCAATATGGGAAGGAAGGGGTTCTTGCATTATTAGAACAACATCCTGAAATCAAGTTTGTATCTCTTGTAGGTATTGATTTAGCAGGTAATGATACTGATGAAAAAATTCCTATGTCAGCATTCTTCGATGACTACGAATCTTTCTTTGAAGGTCGTGCTGTTCAAACAGATGGTTCCTCTGTAGTGCTTACAAATATTGCTACATTAAATAATGCTCGTGTAGATATGTGGGGCGATCCAAGTGTAAACTGGTTTGTTGATTACAACTACGAAAATATTGATCCTGTTACAGGATTACCAACTGGTACACTTCGTATTCCTGCATTTTTGATGCATAATTACCGCTATGTAGATTCTCGTTCTATTTTAAAACGCAGCTGCGACTATGTTCGTGCTGAATTATTAGCTTTGATTAAAGAACATGGCTTATCTGGTATGCCGCATGTGAAAGCTGATGAAGTTGTAGATATCATTTTCACATCTGCAACAGAACTAGAATTCTGGGTAAAAACTCCATCTAGAACAGTTACCAAAAAAGAATTATCCGTATCTCAAAAATTACAGGAACAATACTGGCAACGTACTCATGGTACAGTTCGTACTGCATTAGAACAAGCTGTTGAACGTCTTGATAGATATGGTATGGTTGCTGAAATGGGGCATAAAGAAGTAGGTGGCGTTAAAGCTAAACTTGATGAAGATGGTCATGAAGCAGTTGTATTAGAACAATTAGAAATCGACTGGAAATTCTCAAATAATCCATTACAAACAGCAGATAATGAATTACAAGCTCGTATCATTGTTCGTGAAGTATTCCGTGAAAATGGTCTTGATGTAACATTTAATGCAAAACCAATAATTGGTGTAGCTGGTTCTGGTGAACATACTCATTTTGGTGTTATGGCTAAATTAAAATCTGGTAAAGTTGTTAACTTATTTAGCCCAGAAGATATGCGTAAAGAATCTGCTAGCTCTTTAGGCATTGGTGCAATTATGGGACTTTTAAAACACTATGAAGCCATTAATCCATTCATCAGCTCTACAACAGATTCTTTAAACCGTTTAAAACCTGGGTTTGAAGCGCCAGTATGTATTGTTACATCTTTAGGTACTGATCCATCTGAACCTAGCCGTAACCGTACAATTCTTTGCGGTTTGATTCGCGATATCGATAACCCTATGGCGACACGTTATGAATTACGTTCTCCAAATCCTTACACTAATACATATACTGCTTTAGCATTAATCTTTATATCTGCATTTGATGGTATGAAATATGCTATTACATCTGGTAAAACACAAGCTCAATTGGAAGTAGAACTTTCCAAAGAAGTAGGTGAAACATCTGATTATCTTGCTACAAATCGTGCATACCGTACTGAAAAAGATGTGTTTGATGATTTCACACAAGAAGAACGTAATCAAATGTTTGGTGTTGCTCCAGCTACTGTATGGGAAAATATAAAGGGTTACCAAAATAATCCTGAATTAGTAGAAACATTAGCTCAAGGCAATGCATTTGCTAAAGATTTAATGGACTCCTTTATTGCCTCCATTCTTAAACGTTGGAAACTAGTATTAGCTAACCGTTTAATCCCAAACAATTTGGATACAGTTCGTAGCATGGTTGCAATTCATACTGACAGCCGAAATAGTGTAGATGATAAACGCTTTGCAGAAGTTAATGACTTACGTTTCTACCTTGCTAAAGATAGTGATGATCGTAAATCCTTATTCACTCGTTTAATCGATGCACTTAATGATGGTGAATATGATTTAGCATCCCAATTACAAATCGAAATGAATGATAAAATGGAAGAATTAGAAACTAAGTACGCTAATTACGCTAAAAATATTTTCTAAGATGCTAGTCGATAGTGTTAAAACGTAAAAGTGTTAAAATAAAAGAGACTCTACTGATGTGTAGAGTCTCTTTTATGCTATTACGATTTGTTATTAAGGAATTTTTCTACCAGTACTAGGCAACAAACTAGAACTAGAATAGAAATAGACCATAATAACATGTCCAAAGCTGATTCATGATCGATAATTAGTAAACGAACAATGGCGGTAATGCCAATATATAAGAAAAAATCGAGAGGAAAATGGAAGTTATTCTTAAAGTACTTAATTATAAGTGCAATAAATTCAAAGTAGAGAAAGAAGGTAATTATCTCTTCAATCAATAATGAATAAGTACTATAGCCTTGAATATTGGCCCATGCAATAAAACCAAAATTTACTAAACTATTGATTAAAGCAATGCATAAACCAATGCCAACACCAATAAGTGCAATATTTTTAATGGTTAAAATAAGCTGAGAAATACGAATCCACATATATACTCCAAATAAAATAATAATTTACAATAGGACATATAAAAAGACCGTACACCGTACGGTCTTTTTACCTCTATATTAAGCTATTAGCAAACTCTTAAGATTAGATATCAGCCTTAATAGCTTCTAATGCAGCATCGAAGTTAACTGCTTGAGTTACTTCTGGTACATATTCAACATAAGTTACTTTGTTATCTTTGTTGATTACTACAACGCCACGAGTTAAAAGACGAAGCTCTTCAATCAAGAAACCGTAGTTTTCACCGAAGGAAGCATCCTTGTGGTCAGACAAAGTAATAACTTTATCTACGCCCGCAGCACCACACCAACGTTTTTGAGCGAATGGTAAGTCCATAGAAATTGTCAATACGACTACATCTTCGGAAAGAGCTGTTGCATCTTGGTTGAACCAACGAGTTTGAGCATCACAAACACCTGTATCAAGGGAAGGAACAACGGAGATAACTTTTACTTTACCTTCGAAGTCTTTTAAAGTTTTAGCTTGCAAGTCATTACTCAATACAGTGAAGTCTGGAGCTTGTTGACCTACTTTAATTTCTGGGCCAACTAATGTGATAGGGCCACCTGCAAATGTTACTACGCCAGTACGTTTTTCCATGTTTTATTCCTCCTAAGAGTTTTAATTCTAATTATGTAAGATAAAATTTCTTTATATGCATAGTATAACATTTACATTACTATAAGTAAACTAAAAAATTCGATATAGTATTAATTTAGAAAAAACTTTAAGATTGATTACCATTAAAATTTAAAGAGGTCATTTAACTTATATTGTTGAAATACAACTGCTGCTGTGATAAAAATATTTAAACTAACTGTTATACATATAGGTGTATTAATGTATCATAAAAAATGTGTATACTATAAAGAGTAAAGTTAACATAATAAAATTTGTTGATTTAGCTTTTACAGTATTGATTTAAATTCAATTACAATATAATAATACTAATGATTATATAGGCAATAATTTTAATTAGACTTAATAGAATATATTAGAGAGGACCTATGAAACCAATAGATTTATTTATGCAGTTTTTCCGGCGTGAAGGCTGGATCTATGCCATTGGCTTAACTATGTTGATGGCAATTGATGTGGCTTTTTTATTTGTTCCTCAATTCATTGGCAATGCTATAGATACATTGAGCAATAATAAGGAAGGTTTAGTTACTTATATTTATTATTTTATTTTATTATTTATTATTATCACTATTTTGAAAGTTATTTCACGTAGAACCCTATTAGGATCTATTCGTCGCATGGAGTATCTTTTTCGTGAGATTTTGTGTAGTAAAGCATTACAAGTAAAAAAAACGTACTATGAGGCTAATGGACCTGGTAAGGTTATGGCGCTCATGACTAACGATGTAACATCGTTACGTGTTGCCCTTGGTCTAGGTATAATGATTGTGGTGGATATTATTTTCTACTCCATTGTGGGCTCCATAATATTAATTCAAAAGATTAATACTGTATTAGCTTTTAAAATTATGACACCTGTATTCTTAATTATTGTGGCTATATTTGTACTAGGCAGAAAGCTACGTACTAAACAACGTAGTGCACAAGCTACTTATAGCGATTTAACAGAGTTTGGACAAGAGTTATTTCAAGGAATGGATGTTATTCGAGCATTTAATCGTGAAAGCATTATATCTAATTCTTTTGAAAAAATAAATAAACTTAATTATAAGAAGAATATGGATGTTGCACTACTAGATGCAATATTAACACCGTTAACAAGAATTGCACCCTTTATTTGTATCAGCATTAGTATTTTTATTTGTGGACATTTAGCTGTAGAAGGTAAAATGACTATAGGCGAATTTGTTACAATCAACTCTTTTATAATGTTAATTGTGGGGCCTTTAATAGGCTTGGGGGGCCTTATTTCTATTGTACAAAAAGGTCTTGCTTCTTTAGATCGTATCATGGATTTCTTGCATTTGCCTACTGAAACAATAGATGATACCGATGATATATTGCCACTTGAAGATATTCACATCCGATACTTAGATTTTAATTATGAAAACTCTAAAGGTCATGCATTATCTCAAGTGACAACGACAATACCGAAAGGTTCTTTTATTGGTTTAGTTGGCAAACCTGGTTCTGGTAAAAGTACATTGTTTAAATTGCTTATTGGATTACAAGAATGTCCGGAACAGTCCATTTATTTTGGTAATCAAGATTTAGCTGCTGTTTCTTTGTCAAAACTTAGAAACTCAATTGCTTATGTGCCAACACAATCTTACCTTTTAAGTACGACCATTGCAGATAATATTAAATTTGGTAAAAATTTATCTATGCATGAAACTGTATAGATTGCGGCACAAAAGGCAGACTTATATAGAGATTTAGGCGATTTGTTAAACGATGATTTACATGAGCTTGCTGAAGAAGGTCATGATTTATCAGGTGGACAAAAGCAGCGAATCAATATGGCTCGCGGCTTTTATAAAAATGCACCATATTTATTGCTAGATGATTGTTTTTCTGCTTTAGATGCAGTAACAGTTACAACTATTTTAAATACATTACATAATGTAAAAGAACAAACAATTTTATGTATTTCACAGCGATTAGAGGTTGTAGAGAAAGCCGATAAAATTCTAGTATTCGATGAGGGGCGTATCGTAGAAGAAGGTACTCATAAAGAATTATTAGCTAACAATGGTTTATACCACACCTTATATGAAGCGCAGAAAGGAGAGGCCCATCATGAAGAAGCGTAATCTAAGAAATGACTGGGCTCTATTTTCCTATATAACTGCCTACATCAAGCCTTATTTAGGTATTCTATTTTTAGCAACGGTTGCGCTAGCAGGAAATTTAGTACTATTACTTTTACGACCGTATATAACAAAGCAAGTCATCGATCTTGGCTTTGCCACTAATGATATCGCTGTAATTGAATACTATGCTCTAATGTATGGGCTTACTATAATTGGTAGTGTTTTATTTATTTTTGTAGAGAATTACTTTTTAAAAAGTTTTGGTCAAAAAATAATTTATAATATTCGTAGTATTGTCTTTAAAAAGATTCTTAATAAACCACATGATGAATTCTATAAGTTGCCAATCGGTAATTGGGTAACTCGCATCACTAATGATGTAGAGTCATTACGTACATTATATACAGATGTAATTTTGAATTTAGCTAGTAGCGGTTTGATGATTATTGGTATATTAGGATTTATGTATGCTATTAATGTACCCCTAGCTAGTATCATGACAATTTTATTACCTATCATGGGTGGAATTATTTGGGT
>CAKQBP010000071.1 GCA_934216375.1 uncultured Veillonella sp. | reverse complement strand
GAGCCATTATCTAACAGATAATTGGCGATATCTATACAATTTTTAATATTTACAGATCCATCACTATTAAAGGATGTCACCATAGCTGTTAACACTCGACCAAAGGTTTTCATATATATCCTCCCCTTGATAGATTAAAATGCTTGTTTTTCCACCAAGTACTCAGCAATTTGCAACGCATTAAGAGCTGCACCTTTACGAATTTGGTCCCCTACAATCCAGAAGTTCATACCGTTGTCATTGTATAAGTCTTTACGAATACGACCTATTTCACAGTCGTTTTGATTAGATGTATACAATGGCATAGGGTAAATTTGTTCAGCAGGATTATCTTTAACTTGTAAACCAGGGAATTTTTCACATGCCGCCTTGAAAGCCTCTACAGATACAGGTTCTGCTGTTTCTACCAAGACAGATTCAGAATGAGAGCGATATACAGGAACACGAACTGTAGTTGGAACTACTTGAATAGTTTCGTCATGAAGAATTTTTTGCGTTTCGTAAACCATCTTCATTTCTTCTTTAGTATAATCATTTTCTAAGAACACATCAATTTGTGGCAATAAGTTGAATGCTACAGGATAGTGTTTAGGAGCAGAGCCAGTTGGCAACAGATTTGCTGTCATTTCTTCGCCTGCAGTATATTGTTTTACTTGATTTTCAAGTTCTTCAATACCTTCTTTACCTGCCCCAGATACAGCTTGGTATGTACTTACAACTACACGTTTAATTGGAGAGAGATCATGAAGAGGTTTTAATCCTAAACTCATGATAATTGTAGAGCAGTTAGGATTTGCAATGATACCTTTATGTTTCAAAATATCTTCTGGGTTAACTTCTGGTACTACGAGTGGAACTTCAGGATCCATACGGAATGCACTAGAGTTATCGATTACAATAGCACCGCGTTTAGCGGCTTCAGGCGCTAATGTTTTAGATATAGAGCCACCTGCAAATAGCGCAATATCAATATTATCAAAAGATTCAGGTTTTGCTTCTTCTACAATATATGTTTTACCATTCACAGTAAGTTCTGTACCTGCAGAACGAGCGGAAGCTAATAGTTTTAAGTTTTCATAAGGAAAGTTACGTTCTTCAATAAGTGTAATAAACTCAGCACCTACTGCACCAGTAGCACCTAGAATTGCAATATTAGGTTTTTTCATTGATACATCTCCTTGCACAAATATTATAAATAATGTTCTAAACCGTATGTTAAGCCAGTTTTAGAACTGATTTTTTTACAAGCTAATACTACGCCTGGCATAAAAGATAAACGGCTTAAGCTATCATGACGTATGGTTAATGTTTCATCATAACCACCAAATAATACTTCTTGATGAGCCACATAACCTGGAAGGCGTACACTATGAATTGTTACATCGTCAACCTTAGCACCACGAGCACCTGGTAAGCTTTCACGAGTTAAATCCTCATCAGCAGTTACCTTAGCAGCTTGTTTAGCATCATTAATCAATTTAGCTGTTAAAATAGCTGTGCCAGAAGGCGCATCGTATTTGTGATTATGATGTAATTCTATAATTTCTACATTAGGAAAATATGGAGCGAGCTCTGCAGACACTTTCATCATCATTACTGCCCCAAGAGAAAAGTTTGGCGCCACTAAGCAATTCGCTTGATTGGAACGACCAATTGTATCAAGTTCATCACGTTGTTCTGCGGTTAATCCTGTAGTACCGATGACTACATGGATACCAGCGGATAACATTTTCTTCGCGTTTTCATAAATAACTGCAGGATTAGTGAAATCTACAATCACATCAGGTTTATTTGTATCTAATACCTCATCGATGGAGGCATTCATCTTGATACCTAATTGTTCGATTCCTGCTACAGAGCCTACATCTTCACCTGCCTTAGTTGGATCAATACCACCAACTAATGTTAATTCAGGATCGTGATGTACTGCTTTGACTACTTCACGACCCATTTTGCCGCCAGCGCCATTTACCATTACTCGAATCATATATACCTCCAAAAAAGCCAGTGGATGCATCCACTGGCCTTATAGATTATATAGCTATATATATTCTTACTAAAAGCTCAATGATAGCACTCCACCAATACAAGATTGATGACAGTTGTCTATCTATTAAATAGACAACCAGAACGATGAGTCGCAATCATCGAACTTCGGCAAGCATCCCTTTTATCATGGATCAATGCATGCCTACTCCTCATGATTACTCTTAATACTCGCACCTCTATCAACATATTCATTTAATACTATTAGTATAAGTAATTATGCGATTTTAGTCAATTAAAATGGTCAATAAGTTCTTTCGCCGCCGCAAGTGCTGTAGCAGACATTTCCTTACCAGACATCATAGACGCGATTTGAGTTACTCGTTCTTCCTCATTTAAGACTACTAATGTAGAGATTGTACGATCATCTTGCTCGATTTTAGATAGATGATAGTGTTGTTTCGCAATACTTGCAGTTTGAGGCAAATGGGTAATACAAAATACTTGATTGGTTCTAGATAAGTTAAGTATTTTCTCTGCCACCTTAAGTGCTATATCACCACTGATACCTACATCAATTTCGTCGAAGACCATCGTTTTAAAGGTATCACTACGGAATACAGATTTAAACGCTAATGCAATACGGGCTAACTCACCACCGGAAGCTACTTTATGAAGTGGTAATAATTGCTCCCCTTTATTTGCGGAGAATAGCATTTCAATGGATTTTGCACCTAATGAAGATAACTCAATCCCCTCTTCAATATGAAATTGAATATCCCCTTTTGGCATACCTAAATCCACTAGTTCTTGATGTAAGGCCGTAGCAATAATTTTTGCATTTTTGAGACGTACCTCATGTAAAACAGTTAACGCTTCTTCTGCTGCCTTTTTTGCTTCTTCAAGACGAGCTTCTAATTCGTCTTGAGCAAATACGAGCCCTTCTAATTCTTCTAAACGAGCTTGCGCCTTTTCTTCGTATGCTAAAATCTCTTCTACAGTTTCACCATATTTTTTCTTTAACCCATAAATGGTTGTATCTCGATCTTGGCAATACTTATAACGTTCTTCATCGTAACTGATCGTGTCTCTATAACGATCTAAAGATTGCGCGGCTTCTTCTAGTTGGAAATAAGCAGAGTCAACCATTTCAGATACTTCTTTTAACTCACTGTCATATTTTACTAGATCGTTAACCTCTACCTTAATCGAGTTAATCGTATCAAGTAATGGTTGGCGACCATTATAAAAGGCATCATAACAAGAACCTAATACCTTATCAATATGTTCAAAACTATCTAGACGCTTAAGTTCCTCAGCAATAGAAGTATCTTCACCAATGCTTAAACCAGCATCTTCGATTTCGTCGATTTGATATTTAAGCATATCAAGCTCTCGTGCTCGTTCAGACATATTTTCTTGTAAATGATCTACATCTTGTTTTGCTTGCTTATAAATTTTATACGCATCAGTATAAGCTTTATAGGCTTCTTTTCCTTCTTTATTAAAAGTATCTAAATATTCATGATGTGTATCAGCGTCTAGTAAACGTTGGTTGCTATATTGTCCGTGAATATCTGCTAAGTATTGACCAATCTCCTTTAAAGCTTTTAAAGGTATTGGTTGATCATTAGCCAATATACTAGATTTGCCATTACGATTAAAAGATCTAGATAGAATTAACTGGCCTTCTTCTATCATGATATTTTTAGACTCTAATAGGTCTTGAATACTTTGGTGATTAGCAATATCAAATATTCCATCAATAACAAAACTATCTTTACCGTGACGAATAAACTCGCTACTTGCGCGTTCTCCTAATAGGATACTAAAGGCATCCATAAGAATGGATTTCCCTGCCCCAGTTTCGCCGGTAAAGATAGTTATGCCATCATTAAATGAAATATTCATTTGCTCAATCAACGCAAAGTTGCGAATGCTCATTTGCGTTAACATATTATTAGTCCTTCATTAAATCTTGAATTTTCGCTAAAATTGCTGGAACTTCAGCTTCGGATTTTGCAATTAACAAAATAGTATCGTCCCCTGCTAATGTACCAATAATTTCAGTCCATTTGGCATGGTCGATAGAAAATGCTACAGATTGAGCAGAACCAGGGATTGTATGTAATACAACTTGGTTTAAACTGTGATCAACCTTAATCAAAGAATCTTGGAATAGTCGGTTAATACGGCTACGAGATAAAACTACATTTTCCTCTGGAGATAATGCATAACGATAATGTCCATCGCCTGTAGGAATTTTGATTAACATTAATTCCTTAATATCACGAGAAACTGTAGCTTGTGTAACTTCAATACCTTCTTCTAGTAAAGCCGCAGCTAATTCCTCTTGTGTTTCAATCGCCTTGGACTGCACGATCTCTTTAATTTTGTTATAGCGATAGCGTTTCATTTTGAACTCCCTTTTTTAAACCTTGCACATAAAAGAGAATAGTATCTTTCTGATAATATTATACCATATATTCATAATTAATATATGGTATAAATCGCATATATTATACGTCTTATGCATATTATATTAATATTTAAAATATTGTTAATATTCTATATATTGATAACGTACAAATTCATAGCTCATAAGGTTCATCTATTTATAGGGAATTAATAATTTAAAAATAGAAAAATATACATGTATAATTAAAATCCCCTATAAAGGGGGTTTTACTAACTGAGTATGAGTTTTATTCATAATGAATAAAGATATATTTCGTTTTATCGTTTTTGCAATATAAATAACTCAGGTGGATTATGTATTTGGTTCATCGGATGCCAATGGCATACATTATATATTTTCTGGTCTAAAACTGATAAATACGATTTAAGAGACTGCATTTCTTCAAATCCCTCTGTTGTTCCAGGGTAAGCAACTATTGTAATAACTCCAGACTTGGAAAGTTTGTGTAAACCTTCATTTATGGCATCAATGGTTTGATGCGGTTTTGTTACAACTTGGTGATCTCCTCCAGGTAAATATCCGAGGTTAAAAATCATTAAATCAATAACTTCATCCTTTAATTGATGAGCTACCGCTAAATCATGAGAGTCATGAATAAACGTTAAACTCACTTCTGGCGCAATATCATTTGATTGTAAAAGCTCCTTGCTAGTTTTAATAGCTTTCATTTGAATATCAATTCCATATAGATGGCATGCTTTTTGTGCCCGTTTAGAAAGGTATAAAAGATCATGGCCATTACCACATGTAGCATCTACTACCACTTTGGCATTTTCCATACATCTATCCCAGATTAAATGTTGGAATTGAACAGCATTGTTAATGTTAATCACAAAACCACCCCACTTGAGATTTGGTTATAACAATTCATCTCGACGAGATGCTAACTTTTTAAATAGTGTACCAAAGAAACATTGATCCTTGAATCGTACAAATAAACAATATACAGGGTTAGAGCTTATATGTAAGGTTTCTTTATTTGTAAAAGTATAGTCAAATGTACCATCAATACAAATATGTAATTGTGGTTCTCTTTCCGGCATTGTAATTTGAATCGTATCATGTTCCTCTAAAACAAGGCTTACACCTTGAATTAAATGTGGTGCTACTGGGGTGACAATGATAGATCGATTATCTGGTTTCATGATTGGACCACCAGCCGATAGATTATAGCCGGTAGAACCTGTAGCAGAGGAAATAATTAAACCATCCGATGGATACATTTGCGTGTGTTGATTATTTATGGACATATTAATTCGAGCCATTTTAGCAGGCTCAGCACGAGTGATAACAATTTCGTTAATGATAGGAACTAGTTCTTCCTCTTTACCCTCATGACGTTCTATATAAGCATATAAATGTCCACGCTTTTCAATATTATAATCACCATTAGCAATACGTTTAATATGACTTTGCATTTGATGAATTTCAATTTGATTTAAAAAACCTAGTTCGCCAAGATTAATACCACAAACAGGTACATTATATGGATAAATTTGTCTTGCAAGATGGATGATGGTACCATCACCACCAAAACTAAAGGCAATATCTATTTGTTTGAAGATTTCTGGGCGACTTAAAATATGAGTTTCAGGAATCTTAAGTACTCGTGCAGGTGCATCTGATTCGAGATCATCTGGCAAAAATACTTCGATACCTTCATCTTTACAAATATGTGCAGCCATTTTTAAAACTGCCATAATATTGCTTTTCCCCATATTGGGGAAGAATCCGATACGCATAGTAATCTCCTATAATGAATGGGCTTCTGCAACCACTGTATCAATCAAAATATCATCAATGGTTAAGGCCCCTTCTTCGTACTTTTTAAAATAACCTAAAAACTCTATATTACCTTCCATACCTTTAATTGGTGAGAAAGTTAAGCCATGTGTATACAATCCACAATCATACGCAACGTGTAGAATACGATGTAATACTTCTTTATGGATTTCACTATCTCGCACTATACCGCCCTTACCAACATTTTCTTTACCAGCCTCAAATTGTGGTTTTATTAAGGCCACAAGTGAGCCCGTATCTTTTAATAAATTAGTAGCTACTGGTAAAACTTTGTCTAAAGAAATAAATGCTACATCAATAGAAATAAAATCAACAAGTTCACCTATTTGTTCAGCAGTAACAGTACGGATATTTTGTTTCTCCATATTAATTACACGTGAATCTTGGCGTAATTTCCAAGCTAATTGATTATATCCTACATCGATGGCAAAGACCTTAGACGCACCGTTTTGTAATGCGCAATCTGTAAAACCACCTGTACTAGCTCCTATATCAATCATCACAGCCCCATGTAAATCGATAGGGTAAGTTTGAATAGCCTTTTCTAAATTAAGTCCTCCACGGCTTACATA
>CAKQBP010000070.1 GCA_934216375.1 uncultured Veillonella sp. | reverse complement strand
GCCCTGAATGGTCCAACGAAAAAGGTATTGATGCATCCCTTGGCTTCCGCTTGATGGGGATTAACTCTTACCACTGCGTTGAGCCACCTACACAAGGCTCTGATGCTGTTACAAAATGGCTTAAAGAAGATACTAAGGATATCTTAGGCTCTGTTATGTATGTAAATACGGATCCTGCTAAAGTAGCTGAGAAAATCTTGGCAGATATCGATGAAAAGCGTGCTGCTTTAGGTTGGGCTGAAGTAAAATAGTAAGATAGTAATTAATAAATTGTAGTTTGTAATAAAAGAACGCTTAAAAGCGTAATGGTTATCGTATTTCCTTAAGCTTTTGAGCGTTTTCTTTTTAAAAGAGTATAGTGTTACTTGTTAATTCGTGAGTTCTTACAAACCCTTTACTATAACCCTTATGGTAATATGTATGTAGACTTAACAATATGTATAAGTTTATGAAGCAACGAAAAAAGGACTCCATTGGGAGTCCTTTTTTCATGTAAGGGGAGTGTTAGTATTAATATCAAATGAAACATGTATTTAAACAAGTAGTAGGTTTGGGGTTAGTATTACTTGTCGGGAGATAAATACACGTACGGCAACCAGGGAATTGTTACCTCTATCTATCATTTGACATTATCATTATAGGAATGGTAAATGAGTTAAAAATGAAGAAATTTAATAAATTTCTTTAAATTTCTTATATTTGTAAAAAACATGGTAATTAATTTTAATTATTGTTGATAAATATGGGATAATTTTGGTATTATATAAAGGAGAAGTTGTATATTTTATAAAGGTTTATCCACATTAAGCTTTTATAAAATATACAGCTCGGATAGCATGAGAGGGGCAGTCATATGAGTAAAATATTCACCATATTAACACTTTTGTGGCTACTCAGTATAGGGGGGACTACTAACGCAACGGACTGGTACTATGTTGGACCAGATGCATCAGGAAACCAATTATTTATTGACAATGACAGTGTACAGAAGAGTGATTACGATGCGCTTTTGTGGCTGCGAGTTAATGAACTGGGTGGCGACGAATTGCGATATAAAGTTTATATCAGTAGATATAATCGAACCATGGAAACATTGAAGGTAGATGCGTACATGTCAGACGGGACGCCGTATGAGAATGTAGAATTTAATGAGAATCCTGAGCCTATTGCAGGGAACACAAATGGTCAAGCCATTTATATTTTATTATGGAAATAAAAGAACCATCTAGTACAGCAAACTAGATGGTTCTTTTTATGTGTAAAATATTTATAAAGCATTAGGGAATATTTTATATACTACATCCTCTAGATGTAGAGAATGGTATATATTAGGTTTTTAGACTTGAGCTGTATTGCGAGTCAACTCCAAGTCTTGAATCATTTGGAGATCGTCTTGAGGTGAACGACCGCCAGTAGTTAAGTAGCCACCAACCATGATACCGTTTAGGCCACCTTTTAGAGCATAAGCTTGTAAGTCTCGTAGATTTACTTCGCGGCCACCTGCAGTCCGAATCAATGCGTTTGGCAAGATGAAACGGAATACGGCGAAGGTACGTAAGATATCCAATGGACGTAAAGCTTCGTTGCTTTCAAATGGAGTCCCTTTAACAGGATTCAAAATGTTTAATGGCACGGAGTCAATATGTAAACGTTTAAGTTCGAACGCCATTTCTACACGTTGTTCTAATGTTTCGTTAAGTCCAAGAATGCCACCAGAGCAAACACGGATGCCTGCTTTTTGTGCATTATCTATGGTAAACATTTTATCTTCGTAGGAATGTGTAGTACAAATATCTGGGAAATGACTAGGTGCTGTTTCGATATTGGAGTGGTATCGAGTAACACCAACTTCTTTTAATTTGAGTGCTTGTTCGTAAGTTAACAAACCAAGAGAACAGCAGATTTCAAGGCCAATTTCGTTTTTGATACGGCCTAATACATGGATGATTTGATCAAATTCATCAGGATTATTAGTATTACGACCACTTGTTACGATGGAAAAACGAATGGCACCAGCCTCTTTAGCTTTACGTGCTGCTTGGAGAATGCTTTCTTCATCCATGAAAGGATACTCCTGAACGCCTGTGTTGTGGTGTGCGGATTGAGCACAGAATTTACAGTTTTCAGGACATTTGCCGGATCGAGCATTAACAATGGCGCATACATCCACAGAATTATCATTGAAATGTTGGCGAATTTTATCAGCCATAGCGAGTAGAATCATAGTATCATCATCTGAAGTATGAATTAGCTCGATTGCTTCTTCTTTTGTAATTTCGCCGCCGTTCATGATGCGGTTTGCAATGGTAAGTATTTTTTCGTATGTACCCACTTGGGATGGTTGTTGATCTATAGGCAAAGCCATAATAGCCTCCAGGAAATTGTTAACTTAATAAAAACATAATATATTGACAATTTGATTGTAAACGTTCGCGCATAAATTGTCAACTTAATGCATGAATTGGTTAACAAAAAATATATTATGATTTATATCTTATGATGAAAGAATATGTGCTTATCTTATAATTTATATTTATTAATAGTTAAGAGAAGTTTAGTTTAACTATATTGTTTTGATGGTAAATGATAGTTATTTTTAACTTATCTTTAAGGTTTTGTAGTATAATAAATTATTGTAATTACTATATATAACTATAATAAGAATATTAATGGAGGAGTGGATATAGATGCAGCCGTTTCGATTTATACACTGTGGTGATCTGCATTTAGGGGCACCCTTTCAATATGCTACAGGTATTAGCAGCGCTGTTGATCGCGCCGTAAGTGAAGCCACTTATGTAGCCTTAGATAAAATTATTGATACTGCTATTACAGAACATGTTCATGCTGTTGTAATAGCTGGTGATATTTATAATAGCGAAGACCATAATTTAGAGGCTCAAGTCCGTTTTGTGCGCGCCATGTATCGCTTGGCGGAGCATCGTATTGATGTCTATATGGTACAAGGTAACCATGATCCTGCTGAAAGCTGGAAAGCACAATTACAGATGCCAGATAATGTACATGTATTTTCTAGCGAACAGGTACAGCGTTTCCCGCTCATCGTTAACAATATAGAAATTGGTGGCGTATATGGTATTAGTTGTGGTCATGGTAATGAAAGCGACAACTATGCTCGTCAATACAGAGCTTTTGAACGGGATGAATTTTCCCTTGCTGTTATGCATGGTACCGTAGGTTCTAGTGTAGGCTCTGAAAATCATAATGTAATAGGACCTTGTAACTTAACTGATTTAACAGAGGCCGCTATGGATTATTGGGCATTGGGCCATATTCATAAATCTCAAGTTCTTAGCGAGGAGCCTCTCGTAGTTTATGCTGGTAATTCGCAAGGATTGCATCGTAAAGAACATGGACCTAAGGGGTGTTATCTTGTATCTGTATCTCATAATGGTCATTGTGATTTGCGATTTATCGACACCTGTGCTGTCCGGTTTGAGGAAATCAAAATAGATATTGCTGGCATGCAAAATGAAACAGATTTCTTAGAGATTTTGCGCCGTAAAAAAGAAAACTTGCGAAAGCAGCATAAGAAAAACATCTTGCTATCCATCGTTTTGTCCGGTACAGGACCTCTACATCGCCTATGTACGCAAGAGGGGATTCGAAAACTATGGTTGCAAGAGTCTCAAAATGAAGAGAAAGGTAAATCTATATTTGTTATGCCTTACCGTATCATTTCTAATACAAGACCTAGTATTAATCTAGTTGAGCGACGTCTATTAACAGATGTAGTAGGTGATTATTTGCGTGCTTATGATGATATGGTAGATGGGGATGCGATACAGACTGCGCGCCAAATCATGGCGGATCGTCCTGAATTTAAACGCTTAGGCGCATATGCAGATTTATTAAGTGATGAATTATTGGCACGAGCTTTGAAACGTTGTGAAATTGAAGGTGTTACTGTATTGATGGGGGCTAATGATGAACATTAAACGCATACGATTTGATGAATTTGGCCCGTATCGCGACTGGTCTTTCACTACGGGTGACAATGGGGTTCAACTCATGTATGGCCCTAATGAAAGTGGTAAAACATCCTTGCTCGAAGGGATGCGCACCTTGTTGTTTGGTGGTACTCATAAGGCTTATGGCCCTATGACGGGGGCCCTTGATGTGGACCGTAATGGTGAAAGCTACTATATCGGTCGTAAGGGTAAGCAGTTAGACTTTTACAGTCCTGGTAATCCTGCCATCCATGAAGAGCCGGCTCAACATTGGTGGCATGGCATCGATAAAAAAACATATAACCGCATATTTGCGTTAACATTAGACGACCTACAAGGCCTTGAAGTATTACAAGAGGTAGAGGTTCGTTCCCGATTCTTTGGCGCTGAAGGGGGAGAACACTTAGGTGGCGCTGTTAAGGATGTTGAAAAAGGGGCTACAGACCTACTTGTAGCATCCTCGAATGGTAAACGTCGCATCAATGTATTGATGGATGAGCTTAAAGAAAACCGCCAAAAGCTGAGTCAGTTGGCGGAGCATGAAGCGCAATATGTGGAATTACAAACCGTCTTTCACAGTACTGAGCAAACCGAAATGGAATTGCAAAATCAGTTGAAAGAATGGAAGGAATATCGGGATGGTATCGATGTAGTATTGCGTGCGTGGGATACATATCGTCGCAGTGAAGAGGCACGTATGCACATGCAGCAGTACAATAGTGAGCTCGCTTTGAGTCGTGATGAGTTTCTTCGCCTTGATGAAGAAATTAAACGGGCTCGTGATAACATGCAATTGTGGCAAGAAAAGGAAGCGGCATTGATGCCAGCTAACTTTAGTCCTGATAGCCCATTTGGAACTTATGGTCAAGATATTGAAGACCTTATTCAACAAGGTGCTAAATGGGAGCAATTACGCCGTGAGTGCGAAGAAGGCGATGCGTATATCCGTAAGGTTAGAGAACAATTAGAGTTTTCACGCACCCTACATTCTGCGTGGCGTCATGATGAGCCAATGGCAGAAGACATCAATTGGTTTGATGGAGAACGTTTGGCAAGTCGTTTGCGCACCGCAAAAGAACAACTTTTACATTGGCAAGACCGCAAACCTGCAGAGGCTACCGATGAGGTGCCGACGGCGAACCTTGAAGGGGCATCCTTACCTAACTTTAGTGAAGAAGAATTAGCTAAAAAAGAATATTTAGAACGTGAATTAGATCGTATCTTAATGGATATAGATCGAGTAGAGGCTAGACGGAATAGTTCTGGTTCAGATGCACAGCCTACAATTCTGCCAAAATGGCTACAACGCATTAGTGGTATAGGTGCTGTTATTGCTGTATTGGTAGTATTAGCAGGCCTGTTGGTTCTTGAATCTGCATTATATACTATAGGTGGTTTTATTTTTTTGATTCTATCTATGGGGCTATTCTGGTATGCTACCTGGAGGCTTCATAATGGTAACTCTGATGTGTCTAAATTAAACTATGAGTTACAAATTTTATCCTCCCGTAAATCTGATGTAGAACATCAGCTAGAGGCTTTGATCAAGGCTGCTACACCTACAGTGAGTCCTGTACCATCCTTAGAAGGAGCGGCACATCTTGAGCGTTGGATTCAGGAAGGGCATACCTTACAAAGTATTTATGATGAAGCCCTCGCAGCATGGCAAAACTGGTTACCGCAAGGGGCGGCTAAGAGTCTCGATGAAGATGATTTCTTTGGTCTCAAACATGAATATGATCAATATCATGAGCAACTACGCACTATAGAAGGCTATGAAAAGCGTTTAGCGGAGCATAAAGAAGGTCTACGCATTATTGAAGACCAAGCGATGGCTTTGTGGTATAACCTTGGAATAGAGTCACCAGTATCTCCTACGGAATTAAAACGTATTTATAATCAATATAAGAACTTTCAACAAAATAAAATTGTATGGGAACAAAAGGAAGCACAACGTAAAAGCTTCCGCAATGAATACGATAATTGGCATCGTAAGGAAAAAGAGCTACTTCTTCGTCAACAAGAACTGCTCCATAAAGCTGGTATGGAAAGTTCCAACGAGTATCGTCAACATCTTATCGATGAGGACCAATATAAACAGTGGCAAACTATTTACAAGCAAAGTCAGGTACAGCTGGATTTACTTGCTCCTGATGCGGAGAATAAAGATCTGTTCTATCGTCGTTTGCGAGAAGGCAACAAAGATAACTGGTTAGATGAATTGGCTCACTCTGAGCGTGAAATAGCCTCTATTGAAGATAAATTGGCTACCTTGTACGAACGCCGTGGTCAAATCGTTGAAGCAATGCGTACACTTGGATCTGACCAGGAGCAACACCAAATGTTGCAAGAACGAGAGGCTTTACAAAGTGAATTAGAGTCTGCTCTCGAAGATTGGGCTACGCAAGTATTGATAAGTCATTGTATGGATAAGGCTCAACAATCATATGAACAAGAAAAACAACCTCATATGTTAGAGCTTGCCTCCTCTTATGTTGAAAGACTAACTGGTGAGAGGTATACGCTTGATATTCTAGGTATCAATAAAGGGGTAGCACTTATCAACAACAATGGGGAACGACTAGAACTTAAATTCTGGTCTAGTGGTCTAGCTGACCAAGTATACTTGGCATTGCGTCTTGCCCTAGCCAAGGTATTCTCTTATCAAGTAGAATCCTTGCCGATTATCTTGGACGATATTTTGGTGCGTTTTGACGAAAATCGTCAACGTAGTGCCTTGGAACTGTTGGCTGAGCTTGGAAAGAATCAACAGATTTGGCTCTTTACCTGTCAACGCTCCGTATATGATATGGCTCAATCTATTATGGGCATCGATTGCCATAGACTAAGTCGTAGCTAAATTAATTTCGGACTGGAATTAAAGACTAGTTGAATTAAAGACTAATTAGATTAAATAGATATCAACGAGGTAATGAAATAATCCCTGTGGTCGCTACAAGCT
>CAKQBP010000069.1 GCA_934216375.1 uncultured Veillonella sp. | reverse complement strand
AATCTCCATAATACCCTCACACAATCTATTCGCATAACTGCGTACACTATGATAGACTTTATGTAAGATATTATACATTAAGAGGTATGAGAATGACAAAAGACATTACACCTATAGAGATTAAAAATATGGATGAGCGTACTCGGGACGAGTATTTCATGGCGTTTGCCCTAGAGGAAGCTCACAAGGCCTATGACTTAGGAGAAATTCCTATCGGCGCCATTTTAGTTCAAAACAATACAATCATTTCACGCCACCATAATCGCCGCGAATTAGATCACGATGCAACGGCTCATGCAGAGGTGCTCGTCATCCGCGAAGCATGCGATGTGCTCAAGCGCTGGCGGTTGACTGGTTGTACCCTGTATGTTACGATAGAGCCGTGTCCGATGTGCGCTGGGGCCATTATCAACAGTCGTATTGACCGTGTTGTATATGGTGCAAGTGATTACAAAGGAGGCGCTGTAGAATCTCTTTTCAATGTACTCTCTCACCCTGGTTTAAATCATGAGCCTGAACTAGCATCTGGTGTCCTTGGTGATGAATGTAGTCAAATCATGAAAGACTTTTTTAAAGAGCGCCGTAAAACACGGAGGAGTACCCAAGAGGCTGAAGGGTCCGCACTCGAAATGCGGTAGGTCGGGCAACCGGCGCGGGGGTTCAAATCCCTCCTCCTCTGCCATATAAAATATATAAAGCGCTAACCGTGGTTAGCGCTTTTTTGCGAAGGGACCACTACTATGAAAAAATATTACCCTTATCTCATTACAGTGAGTCATATGATTAATGACTCTTGCCAAAGTATATTGCCTGCCCTCTTGCCACTGTTCATCTATACCTATGGACTCAGCTTAGAACAAGCGGGTTTTCTTATCTTAGCCAATACAGCATTATCTTCATTATTACAACCATTATTAGGGTATCTTTCTGACAAGATCAATCAGCCTCGACTCATCGCCTTAGGTGTTTTACTCTCTGCTTGTAGCACAGGTGTTATGGGTTTTGTCACCTCCTATGAAAGCTTACTTGTTTGTGCCACCTTAGCCGGTGTGGGGTCTTCTATCTTCCACCCTGAAGGGGCAAAGATCATGAACCGCCTCGGTGGCGGCAAAAAAGGAAAAGCCATGGGCACCTTTGCTATCGGCGGTAGCTCTGGTTTTGCCATCGGTCCACTCTTTGCGGGCTCTATTGCCTATACAGTAGGTCCGCATGGATTGGCGGCTTTCACCGTGGTAGGTCTTATCATATCAACGATTTTATTCATCCTCATGCCTCGCATAGTAGCTCATGCACGCACTATCGACCAAACGGTAGCTACAGAAAACCCTACGCTTGTAGACAAACCACTCAAAAATTACTGGAAATACTTTGGTATCTTGTTCGTTATCATCCTAAGCCAATCGGTAAACTTCCGCGTTATCAATGCATTTATTCCTATCTTCTGGACTCGTGAACTCGGCACTAGCCCAGAACAAGGTAGCTTTGCATTAACCATATTCTTTAGTATAGGCATCTTCATGACATATATCGGCGGTCTATTAGGCGACAAATATGGTCCTATCAAAATCATTAGACTATCCCTATTAATTTGGTTGCCGGCCATGTTCCTATTAACAGAAGTGCCAACCTTCTCCCCTGTTATCATGATGCCTATAGCCTATATGTTACTACTCATGATTGGCGCTGCTAAAGCTCTTAGCTACAGCCCCGTTATCGTACTAGGCCAAACCTACCTTGCTAAAAGCATCGGCTTTGCCTCTGGTATTACCCTCGGTGTGAGCCAAACTATCGGTGGTATCATCGCACCTGTAGTAGGTAACCTTGCGGATACCTATTCTTTACCTGCCGCTATGATGACACTTGTACCATTCCTAGTAGTGGGTCTTGGGGCTTCATTGATACTTAAAGATCCTAAAAAATTACAATAAACAAAAAAGAACCCTTCGCGTGAATTGCACCCCAAAAATTGGACACAATTTTTGAAAGTACAGAAACCAACGAAAGGTTCTTTTTATATTCAACTAAACACATCACATACAGTTTAGTGTTTTAGCATTTCATTCAATATAACTACGTCCGTTTCTTTCATACCTTGTGCCACAGCACCAATACTGCAGATGGTTTCATCAACGGAGTATGCTACAAGGCCATCGCCTTTTTGGTAGTTTTTATTAAGGCGAGCTTGCTTATATCCCATAAAAGCACCATCAAGAGAAATCGCAATTTTACCTGCACAGGATGGTTTTGCACCATCGCATACGATACCCGATAAACTTGCAAGCCCATTTACAAGAGTGTTCTCGATTATATCTTTGCTATCACCTTTCAAGAAAGCTATGCCTGCTACACTTACCACACCAGCAGATACAACGCCACAGTATGCAGACAATTTACCAATACCAGATTTAACGTAAAGCGTTAACAAGTTAGCAAAGACGAGCGCTCGATACAATTCATCATCGCTTTTACCAAGTTCCTCGGCAGTCGTAATGATTGGTACAGATACCGTTAAGCCTTGGTTACCAGAGCCAGAGCAAATAACTACAGGCAATGGACATCCACTCATACGCGCATCAGAGCCGGCCGCGGCACGAGCCTTGCATTTTGTTTCAAGAGATGGATTTTCATCGTCCAATAATAATAATTGACCAATGTTAGCACCGTAATCATTGGACAGACCTTCCTTAGATATAGCAGTATTATACTCAACTTGTTGTTTTATTTGGGGAAGGATACCAGAAATATCACCGGTTAAGGCAAATTTATAAATGCTATCGAAGGTCATGGCATATTCTGTTTTAGCCGCTTTCTTGATTTCATTGACTGTTTCAGAGACAATCTCGCCATCTACTGATACATATGTTACATTCGTATGGTCATTTTCAATGCGAACAACCGCTGTATGTTCATCTGTTTCTGCAGTGATTTCTATATATAGATTATCTACACCTTCAGCGAGTGAAACGGTACAGAAGTTGGCATCAAGCAATGTGCCAAGCCATTTGCGATCTTCGTCTGTAGCAGATTCTAATACCTCTAGTTCACGCTCTGGATGACCTACAATAGCACCCAGTGTAGCAGCCGCCGTTAGTCCTTTTCGTCCCCCAGAATTTGGAATGACTACAGATTTTACATTTTTAATAATATTCGCGCTGCATCTTGCGTGAATATGGTTAGGAAACTCATCTAAAACAGAGACTGCCTTCGCAGCCGCATAAGCCAATGCAATTGGCTCAGTACAACCGAAGGCAGGACGCATCTCTGACTGTAACAAAGAAATATAATTCATCTTATACTTCCGCAATAATTTCCACTTCCTCCAAACGGCTACGCAAGAACGAGCTGGTTTAGAAGTGAAATATTTAGCATACACTTCGTTGAATGCTTTGAAGTCAGCGATATCAGCCAAGAAACAAGTTGTTTTAATAACTTCGGAGAAGTCTGAACCTGCTTCAGCCAATACAGCATCAATGTTTTTACATACTTGTTCAGTTTGCTCTACGATGCCACCATCAACAATAGAACCAGTTGCAGGATTGAGTGGAATTTGACCAGAAGCGAATAACAAACCGCCTACTACTTTAGCTTGAGAGTAAGGACCTACTGCTGCTGGTGCTTTTTCTGTGAAAATTGTTTTCATGATAATTCTCCTTTTATAAATAAATATAAATTAATATGACTATGTTTAAGGCGCAAAACTCATTTTATTGCCTCGATATATATGACTTACCTCAATATATCACATATTACATAAAAATACGTATATAACCTATTATTTAATTGATTTAAATGCATTATCAAATATTGGTTTGAAATAATCACGTTGTACATCAGTTGTTATACCTACATACAACACCGGTTTTCCTGGCTTCAACACAAATGCAGCATTTGCATAGAGTGGAGTTTGTACATTTCCATCTGCATATAACAAGCGAGAGCTTGCTGCATATGTTTGATATTTTGTACCAGCCACCGGATGTACTTGTTCTGCATTTTCTACGGTTAGAGTTTTAAGTGTTTTAGGCATAATCGTTGCTTTTTGGGGATCACGACTAGACACATTAATAGGTCCATTCAAAGGAACTACTGTTGTGCTAGTGGGAATCTGTTTATTTATTGTTCCTAATAGAAGTTGCTCTGTTACAGGATCAATTTGACCTTTATCAAGAGCGGCCATTGCCGCTATAAACATAGGGTCATTAGCCTTTTCTTTAGCCACTTGTTGAGCTATTTGTTTAACATCTACAGCTACTACGAATGCATCTTTTTGACCAGTTTTATCTGCCCCTTGTAATTGGTATACATCAAAATTAGTACCAAAATTTTGGAAAAATTCTTTAGCCATCATATTGGTCATCGTAGATTTTGAGGGATTCTGTTGCATTTGTTTCTCTACAAAATCACGAGTATTTGTTTTAGACGCAGAAACAATATTTACATTATTAGGTACTACCATAGAGCCCCCAATAGTTTGTACATCCTTGGCAAAACTAATACTTGATACAGTTCCTAATAAGCATGCAGTGCAAGCCAATACTTTCAAAGATTTCATATTATTTACCTCCCTTGAGAGATTGTGTTTGATACATATGATTCAATTCATTAGTCCAATAATCATGACTAGAGTCGTCAGACATTAAAAGCTGTAAAGATACACCCTTATCTGTAGGAACAGCATATCCAATTAAGGAGTAAGTGTTTCTAAAGCCATCATAGCTAAGACCACCTCGCAAATCACCAGTCACAGCCGTACCATAGCGCGTTTGAACAGGTTTATACGCTACATGAGTTGCATCGACACGCAATTGTTTCGTCATAAACTCAACATAGGAAATGAACTCTTGTTTATCCTTTGTAGATGTTTTCTTATCTGTAGCAAGCATTTTATCAACAGCGCCCATAATTTGAGCAGGTATTTTATCATTTATCGTCTTCAAATCTTTTGATAACTTAGCACCTTCAACCGTGTTGCTTTTTAAGCCTTGTAATTGTTGTTGAGCCGTTTCTTTAGAGTAAGATTCCACATGTTTAGAGATGGAGTGCTTTAATGCAGCCTTTTCCGCATCTGATCCCTTCTCTAAAATAGTTTTATTCATACCTATAACTTGATCAATAGCATTTTTAGAATAGTTAATAACAATTAAACTACCTGTATGATGACCTTGTTTATCAGTACCTTGCAATTGATAGAAGGAGTAACCATCAAAAAAATCCCCCTTCACTGGTTCAACAGCTACACCAGTCTGTGCTTTCACAACATTATTAATAGTATCAATAGCAGATTTATTTGCTACTTTGAGAAATTTATCTTGTTCTTGATTACGCAATCTTGCATCAGTAGAAATGTGCACAACTTCTACAGCTTTCACAGTTGGGGAGGTACTGCCGTACATACCATAACCTAAATCTACCGTATCAGCGCATGCCACTGCCCCCATACCCACAGTTAAACAGGTGGCACAAGCCAATGTCATCAACTTTTTATTGAGAGTTCTCATAAGACACCTCACCTTTTTAACAATACACTATGTATAGATTGTTAGATAATCCGTGCAGTATATATTAAGAGTTTAAAAGATAATCTATACTGCATATATAAATTATTATACTATATCGACATATATAACTGTATAGTATAATTTACAAGCTTATCTTTCTGCTATACAATACATAAATAGACATGTAAAGATGATATATGTATGAGAAATGGAAAGGAGTGCACACTCTGTGTGCTTTTGATATGATACAAGAATTAATTCCCCTTACTAGACCTCGCACATTAGCTGCCGCATTAGGGCCTACTATTTTAGGTGCCGCCTTTAGTTATTATGCATTTGGTGCCGTTCAGGGCACAGGGCTAGCTATATTTCATACAATACTTATATTTTTAGCTGTTGTAACAGCCCAAATTGTAGCAAATTTATGGAATGAATATAAAGACTTTAAATCTGGACTCGATGCTGGTCAAAAGATAGGTAATGCTGGTTCTATCACGCGTGGCGCTATAACACCAGAACTCATTATAACGATGATTAAAGTACTAATGTTTGTACCCATTATCATTGGTCTTTATTTATCTGCTACTATAACTTGGTATTACATCCCTATAGGCTTCTTATGTATTCTAATTAGTTTCCTTTACTCTGGCGGTCCAAAACCAATTTCTCGAACACCCTTTGGAGAAATTTCCTCTGGTATCGCTATGGGTTTTGCCATCGTACTCATTACAGGCTATGCCTGGACGCGAGAATTATCCTTAGCTCTGTTAATTCCTGCAATTCCATCTACATTGTTAGTTGGTTCCATCATGTTGACGAATAATATCCGAGATATTAGAAATGATGAAAGCCATGGACGTCACACGTTGCCAATCGTGCTTGGTCGTGAAAGAGCGCTCAGCTTAATGAGTATCTCATATATTTTCAATTTTATTTGGATCATTGCTTGGATTATAATAGGCCATATGACATGGTTCGCCTTATTAGCATTCCTTGCGGCACCACTAGCTTTCAAAACAATTCATACATTATCTACCAATACAGATGAGTTCCAATTAGATAAGGCTATGGGCACTACCGCTGGGGCAGCCATGATTTATCAACTAATGTGGGCGATTGGACTTATTATGGGCAAATTGTTTTAAAAATAAACATACTTATATTATAGGTTCTCCATAGTTTTTAGTTATGGAGAACCTATAATAATTCCTTCTTGATAGATAGGAAATTATTTAGTACTATAGATTTAATATTTTATATGTAATTATTGTATAAGGAGTGTGTCTAATGAGAAAATTTTTAGCATTAGCAGCTACTGTAATCCTTGGCGGCGCTTTATTAATCGCAGGCTGCGGTAACGACAACAAGCAAGCTGCTAGCGATGGTAAACAAGTATTAAAAATTGGGGCAACAGCAGTACCTCACGCAGAAATTTTGGAACAAGTTAAACCGATTTTAGCAAAAGATGGTATCGAATTAAAAATCAC
>CAKQBP010000068.1 GCA_934216375.1 uncultured Veillonella sp. | reverse complement strand
CACAAATGGGTTCATGTTCATGATAGCAAGGATTAAATTTACAAGTATCAACATATTCACCAAATTCTGGGAATAAAGTAGGCAATCTTTCAAGGGAAACATCATTAAATTCAATAGCGCTAAAGCCAGGTGTATCCATAATGAAAGAATCTGCATCTAAACTATATAAGGAAGCGTGACGAGTGGTGTGTTTACCACGTTTAATCTTATCACTTACCTCCCCAGTCTGGAAGGCAAATTTTGAGTCTACTGCGTTTAAAAGACTACTCTTACCAACACCAGATGGACCTGCAAAAGCCGTTACCTTATGTTGAAGCACATGACGTAAATCATCGATGCCTGTCATATTATATGTGGATGTCATCAAAACCTTATAACCAATTGATTTATAAAGATCAACCATAGTTTCCGTCTCTGAATCCATCAGATCACATTTATTGATACATAGCACGATAGGTATATCCGCATGTTCAATCATAACGAGCATTTTATTAAGTAATAGCTCATTAATATCTGGTTCATGGGCAGCCACAACTAATACAACTTGGTCAATATTAGCTACTGCTGGACGAACCATTGAATTATGACGTTCGTGGATGGATTCAACGAATCCATCCTCTGAAATCGTAACGCGGTCCCCCACAAGTAAACTATAGCGACCCTGCTTAAGTCTGCCACGAACCTTACATTCATGAATGGTACCCGTATCATCTTGTACATAAAAGTACCCATTCATATTTTTGACAACAATGCCTGTAATCATAGTACCTCTTATAATGCAGTTTCTTGCACTAATGCACCATTGAGGTACACCTCAATACGTACATTACCTACACCAGAGACTTTTCTAACAACACGATCTCCAGGTTTATTCGTATCATCATAGATTACGGCAGAACCCTCATCGTCCTTTACAACAATTTTAAGTTCTTGATTTTTAGAACCAGCTGGTACAGTAACGTCTATAGTACCAGTTGTTTTATTACCACTGTTTCCATCTTTCTTTTCAGATTTCTTTTTATCATCTTTGAACTCAGTCGTAAGATTTAATGTGGAACCTTCGTCAATTTCATCGCCAGCTTTAATACTTTGCTCTATAACCACAGATTTTTCTTCCACAGATCCAGATACTTGGTTTACACCTAGTTGAATATTACTCAATGTATCACGAGCATCTTTTAATGTCATACCAACAAGATTAGGTACTTTGACTTTCTTAGCCTTCGCTTTATTTACAACGAGATCAATAGTTGTCCCTTTAGACACTTTAGAATCTCCGGAAGGACTCTGAGCAATAATTACACCATCTTTTTTACCATCTACAGATTGCTGTGTTATTTTCCCCACAACTAAACCTAAATCTTTAAGTCGTTGACGGGCTTGATCGACAGTTAAATCAGTTAAATCTGGCACCGTAATATCGCCTATACCTTTAGAAACTACAAGATGGATTGTCCTTTGTTCTTTAACCTTTTCTCCAGCCCCAGGTGTTTGAGAAATAACTTGACCAGCTGGCACATCAGGATTCGTAACTTCACTTGTAGACACACGCAAATGTTTATCTTCTAAGATATTTTTTGCTACAGAAACTTGTTTGCCTACCACATTAGGTACATCGACTGTTGTATTACTCCAGAAATTTCCGTAGCTTAAGAAAGCACCCAAAAATGCTACTAAGAAAATGACAGCAGCACCTAGAACGATGTATTTTTGTGGAATCGATGCAATTTTACTTAACATACTCTTCTTTTTACCCTCGTCTTTACGTTCTTCTTGAATAATACTAAGATCTTCAAGTGCTTCAGGATCAACCGCAGGAATCATTTGTGTAGCAAAATCATATGGTTCATGACGTTGTGTTTTCCCCATCGTAAAACCTTGAGATAACCGCAAATCACTGATCATATCAGAGATAGAATCAAATCGATCTGCAGGATTTTTAGATAATGCTTTCATAACAACAGCTTCTAAAAGCGGAGGAATTGATGGATTATATCGTGTTGGAGGTTCTACCTTCTCACGAACGTGTTTTAATGCTACTGCAATTGGCGTTTCTCCTTCAAATGGTACACGACCTGTAAGCATTTCATACAATACGACACCCAGTGAATAAATATCTGTATTTCCATCTACCGGTTTACCACTAGCTTGCTCTGGTGATAAATAGTGTGCAGAACCCAAAATCGAATTCGTATACATAACTGTGTTAGTTGCATTTATTGCACGAGCAATACCAAAGTCAGTTACTTTAACGCGACCTGTATTGGTAATTATAACATTATGTGGTTTTATATCACAATGAACAATGCCCATTGTATGAGCGTGTTCTAAGCCTTCAGCTATGGCGATAGTAAATTTAACAGCCTCATCTATAGACAGTCTTCCATGACGAGTTATATATTTTTTTAAGGTTTCACCATCCACATATTCCATGACAATGTAATGTAGATTTTGGTCAAAACCTACATCATACATATTTACAATATTTGGATGATTTAATTTACCTGCCGCTTGTGCTTCTCGTTTAAATCGAGTCACAAATTCATCATCATTTGCAAAATTAGCATGCAATACTTTTATTGCTACTTGTCTACCTAGTAAGGTATCTTCTCCAAGGTATACATCAGCCATTCCACCAACGCCAATTTTATCAACAATTCGGTAGCGGTTATCTAGAAGTATACCTTTTATATTCATAGTACTCATTATTTCTCCATTTCTAGATTAGATTGTTCCCACCACAATGGTCACATTATCTCCTGCTCCGACTTCATATACAGCTTCCATCAATGATTCAATAACCAATATATCATCATCCGTTGATTGTAATACAGAGGCAATTACATCATCGGATACATAGCCACTTAATCCATCAGTGCAAAGTAAAATACGATCACCGGGAAGAATAGATTCTACACCACTATCAACCTCTAAGATTTCATCAACACCAACTGCGCGGGTTAATAAATTACGTTGAGGGTGATTTAGCATTTCATCCTTTGTAATCTCTCCAGCTGTTAATAATTCTTGTACCATAGAATGATCTGTAGTAATTTGTCGTAAATGACCATCTCTATATACATACAAACGACTATCACCAACACTTGCCCAGTAAAGTTGATTACCATTTATAGCTGTAACTACAGCAGTAGTACCCATACCAGCAAGACGTTCTTCACAAGCAACGCGATTTACAATACGTTGATTAGCGTGAATGATAGCATCACATAAGTCTTGTTGACCTATCGTTTCAAGGGAGGACAAATATTCTTTTATTTCATCTACAGCATAGGTACTTGCGATTTCACCACCGCTATAGCCACCCATACCATCAGTAACAGCACAAATATGGCCATCAATGAAGAAACGGTCCTCGTTACGCTGGCGCACAAGCCCAATTTTACTTAAACCAACAAAATTATTCATGATTCTCCTTTTTCCGACCATGAGCAGCCTTTAACTGCCCACATGCGGCTTGGATTGCATCGCCCATTTCCTTTCGTACCGTTACTGATACACCATAGGAACTAACGATGTCTTTAAATGTATTCATATTCGTAATAGATGGTTTATATAATTCAATATGTTCATTGCCATTAACTGGGATCAAGTTAACATGACAATTTGGGAAATCTTTACAGATTTTCCCCAAAGCATGAGCATCATCTATAGATGCATTTACAGAATCTATAAGAATATACTCAAAGGTAACACGACGCTGTGTCGTATTATAATAGTATTTTACCGCATCTAAGACTTCCGTCAATTCATAACGTGCCCCAACGGGCATAATACTACGACGAACTTCATTATTTGTAGCATGTAATGAAAGTGCCAAAGTTATTGGCAACCCCTCATCAGCTAATTTATAAATATTAGGAACCCAACCACAAGTGGAAATCGTCATCTTACGATAGCTAATATTACAAATCATAGGATCATGTAGTAGTTGTAATGCTTGTAATACATTATCATAATTTTGTAACGGCTCCCCTGCGCCCATAACGACAACAGAGTGTATTTCCTCTTTAGTAAGAGCCCCAAATATGACAACTTGTCCAATGATTTCTGCGACTGTTAAATCTCTATATAAGCCACCCTGTGTAGAAGCACAGAAAACACATCCCATAGCACATCCCACTTGAGAAGAAACACATACAGAATAACCATAGTGTTGCTCCATCAAAACGGCTTCCACACGACTTTGATCTGTCATCTCTACAAGAATTTTGCGAGTCTTTCCGTCAGGGGCAATAGACTCTGTAATTAATGTAGGTAAAGAAATAACACAATTATTACCTAACCATTGACGCAAGTCTTTCGGAAATTGTGTCATGTCTTCAAAATCAAAAATATATCTATGATACATATAGTCAATTAACTGTTTCGCTCGAAACTTTTGTATATTATGGGTCTTAAAGATAGATTGTAATTCTTCTAAAGACTTACCCAATAATTCTATCATGGTACTCCATTTCTTATATTATGATAAGCGTTTCATGCGAGCCATAAAAAAACCATCCATATGATCTCGCGGCGGATAAGTTGTAATCATACCATCTATAGCTTGTGGTGCCCCTTTATATGATACGGGATCGATGATAAAGTTTTTATGAATTGCCAAAAACTTTTCTAAAACATCCTCGTTTTCACCACTATTTATAGTACATGTGGAATAAACTAAATATCCATTAACCTTAACCATTTCAGAAGCTTTTTCTAATATTTCAAACTGTAACGGCGGCAGTTCGTTAAGTAAAACTTCTGTTTTTCGCCAGCGCATATCTAATTTCTTTTGTAATATACCTAGACCAGAGCACGGCGCATCAACTAAGACACGATCAAATTGTTCTTTCCAATTATCGGGTAGATGACGACCATCTTGAAGCTTAGTAGAAACAATAGATACACCTAATCGCTCAGCATTCTGATTCATGAGATTTAATTTATGGTCGTAAATATCACAACTCATAATAGCCCCTGTATTATTCATAAGACTTGCCATATGCATGGACTTGCCACCTGGTGCAGCACAACAATCTAAGATACGCTCTCCTGGTTGAGGATCAACTACATGGGCAACTAGCATAGATGCTTTATCCATAAAGGTAATATGACCTTCAAGAACAGGTTTGGCTTTTTCTAAATAACCTTGATGACCATCAATATAAACTACTTCAGGGATATGTTTATCCTGTTCTACAATCCAACCTAAATCTTCTAATTCTTTTAAACAGTCCTCAATCGATACTTTCACCGTATTTATGCGAGCTGTCAAACGTGGTTGTTCATTAAACCAAGCACAAAGATCTACAGTCTTGTCTTTTCCCATTTCTTTTATCCATAAGTTAACCAGCCATAATGGTTGATTGTAGATAAAAGAAATTTCTTCAGCTTCAGACTTGGCTAGTTCACCGATAGAGATGCTATCACTTTCACGTAAAACCGAACGCAATACAGCATTTACAAAACCCGATAATCCTCTAGTTAGCTTTTTAGCAAGTTTAACAGATTCGTTAACAGCCGCACTTTCAGGAACCTTATCCATGTAAATAATTTGGTATATACCAAGTCTAAGAATTTCTACAACCATGGAAGATAGTTTCTTTAAAGGTCGTTTTGCAAAGTGAACAATAATAGCATCCAAATAATTCTTTCTACGAATGACGCCGTACACAAGTTCAGTAAAAAATCTTCGATCTAAATCGGATAGATGATATTTCTGTAAATACTCTTGCAACTTAATATTTGCATAGGCGCCATTGCGATTAATATCACTTAATGCCTTTACAGCGAGCAAGCGAATATTCTGTTGTTGATTAGTCTTTACTTCTGTCATCGCTATTCCTACCAATCAATTGTTCTACTACTGCTCGAACACGTTCAGGATCTACTGTTGTATTACAACATGGCCCATTAGGTCGTTCATTTAATACGCCAATAACTGGGATGGGAAATACATCAGCCATACCACTTGCTAAATCTCGTTCGCAAGCTATTGCTACAATAGCTTTTGGCCGCGCTTCCTTCACCTTCATTCGCGCTAAAGTACCTCCAGTGACAACTATAAATTGACATCCGTAGTCTTTAGCAACTTGTAATAAATTACCAACTTGACATCGCCCACACTGCTTACAATTATATACATCATGTGTAACCTTATGAACACACGAGCTTTCTTGTAAACAGTGAGGTGTTAACAATAATATACGTTCTGGATCAACCGTATACATATCTAGCATTACCAGATGATTAATTAAATCAATCATAGATTGGCGTAGTTGATCCTTAGTAACCCCTCTCACCTTACCAATCGCCAAAGTCAATGGAAATAATCCATAAATGAACCGATTAGCTAGTCTTAAAACAATAGGATGTAACCGTATAATACCTAAACTAGCAACAATTAGGGATGCGCACAATACCCATATGACACCAATAAGGATAGAAATAACTACACTACTGATAATAGGTGCAATTGAATGTAATTGTGAAAGCCCAGGCTCTAATATATACATTAGAAACCCCAGTACTGCTGTGAGTAAAGCACATGTAATAGTTGATAATATCAAGTATAACGGATACGTTTCGTACTGCTTATATTGAGTCCTCAAAAACGATACCTTCCTTTATCTGATGTCCATTTATAAAATCAGTGGCACTAATACGTTTCTTATTTTCAGGTTGCACTTCTGTTAGTAAGACTATATTTCCATCCCCACAGAATACGCCTAAACCCGCTATTTTAGATACGACTGTACCAGGTCTAGTTATAGCTGATAACGCAATTGGCACATGTTTTCCATGAATATCTATGAAACAATGAGTCGTATCACTTGGAACCACTTCTCCAGACCATACTTTTAAACGTTTTCCGTCGAGGTAAGTATAACATCCAGGTGCTGGATTAAGTCCTCTAATGAGATTTACAATTTCATTAGCAGGCTTAGACCAGTCAATCTGCCCCATTTCCTTTGTAATTTTAGCAGTGTGTGTTGCCATTGTATCATCTTGTGGAGTAGCCACA
>CAKQBP010000067.1 GCA_934216375.1 uncultured Veillonella sp. | reverse complement strand
TAATGGGCTAACAGCCACCGTTAAGGTTAGCGAATTACAATCTACTACACGTGAAGAAGGCAACAAACTCGCACGTGAACAAAAAGCAGTTATGCCTAAAACAAGAAAGCGTATGAGTGGCTCGGCAGTACAACGTCAAAAAGAAGTCCGTACGGAAATTAATATTCTTGGTCAAACAGTAGATGAAGCGACCGTTTCTGTAGGGAGATTCATTGACCAAGCTTTGCTTGGTGGTATTAATCAAGTGCGTATTATTCATGGTAAGGGTACAGGTGCATTACGTGAAGGTGTTCACCAATATTTACGTACTTTGCCTCATGTAGCGCATTTTGAAACAGCCGGTTATGATGAAGGTGGTGCAGGGGCTACGAATGTAGTTCTAAAATAAAAATATAATCTTCAGAAAATTTTATATGGAAATAAAAGGGTACATATCAGCTCTTATGGCTTGCTACCTTTTTATAGAGATAATATTTAGATAGTAAATATTTATAAAAAGAAATTGCGTAACACTGAGTTCCGCCCTTTTAGAAACTACTGTTGAATTAGCGTTCCTTTTTAGACTTTTTATTTTTCGATGAATTTGATTTTTGCTCTGTGACCTCTTCTTTTTGAGGCTTGTCATTACTTTTTATTTTTTCATCTGTTCCATTGCCTGTATCATCTTTCTTATCTGCTTTTTCGTCCTTTTTATCTTCTTTTTTAGGTTGTGCCTTTGTAGGATTGACGTAACCTTCAGAGATTACTGCTTGTGCGCTAGCTGGGACAGGGAAGTCAGAGGCCGGAGTATTGGCAAGAGCATTGGACATGAATTGACCCCACATAACAGCAGGTGTACTACCACCCGTAATACCGTGTAATGTTTCGGTGCCGTAGTCATCACCAATCCAAACAGCAGCTACTAAATCTGGAGTGTAACCTATGAACCAAGCATCTTTGGAGTCATCAGTAGTACCTGTTTTACCTGCTGCAGGACGACCGATGGCTGCATTACCGCCAGTACCACCATTTATAACAGATTCTAGCATATTAGTCATGATGGCCGCATCTTTTTCATCAATAACGCGTTTTTCTTGGATAGAGTTTTCTTCTACAACTTGGCCGTTGCGATCTACAATTTTAAGGATGGCTGTAGGTTGAACCTTGATACCGCCATTAGCAAGTACACCGTAAGCCTGTACCATATCAAGAGGTGTAACACCATGAGTTAAACCGCCAAGTGCTGTCGATAAGTTGTAATCTTGATCAGTTAGAGTAGAGATACCCATTTCTTTAGCAAGATTGATAACTTTAGTCATACCTACTTCATCGGCAACTTTTACAGCTGCTACATTGCGAGAATGTTGTAATGCGTAGCGGTATGTAATATTACCTTCGTAGTCGTTTTCATAGTTTTTAGGACTCCAGTTACCGAAGGTAACAGGACTGTCCTCAACTATAGAACCAGGAGTTTTACCAGATTGAATAGCTGCTAAATAAACGAAAGGTTTCATAGTGGAACCAGGTTGACGTTCTGCTTGTGTAGCGCGGTTGAAAGCGTCATCACCGCGACCACCGACCATGGCTACAATGTAACCATTGTGAGGATTCATGGCTACTATAGCACCTTGTGGTTGAGATAATCCATTTTTATCAGTGTAGTAATTAGGCAAATTTTGCATTGCTGCAACAGCAGCATTTTGTGCATCCATATCGAGAGTAGTATAGATTTTTAACCCATCTTTATAGATGGCATCATCGCCGTACTTTTCAGAAATCTGAGAAATAACATAGTTAATGAAGTAAGATGCATTAGATTTCTCATGAGCTTGTTCTTGTTTAGCTATTAAACCTAAATCTGCTTGACGAGCTTCGTCAGCTTGCTCTTGTGTAATATAACCATATTTTACCATTTGGCCTAATACGACAGCTTGACGTTTTTTACTAGCCTCTAAATCATTGAATGGGGAGTAATAGTTAGGGCTTTGTGGTAAACCAGCAATGAGCGCCGCTTGTGCAAGTGTTAACTCACTAGCATCCTTACCAAAATATACATGAGATGCAGATTGTACACCGTAAGCACCTTGACCAAAGTAGATTTGGTTCATATACATTTCAAGGATTTCATCCTTGGTGTAATGTTGTTCAATTTTAAGCGCTAATAATGCTTCGGAAATTTTACGTTTTAATGTTCTATCTTGGGATAAGAATGCATTACGAGCTAATTGTTGAGTAATTGTAGAACCACCTTCAGATACACCGCTATGTACAATGTTTACCCATACAGCACGTAAAATACCAATTGGGTCAATACCATGATGCGTATAGAAACGGGAATCTTCTGTAGCTACAAAGGCATTCTGTAAATCTTTTGGTACATCTTTTAGAGGTACTGGCAATCTATTTTCTGTGGAGTGAACCGTAGTAATGAGATTGCCGTGCACGTCATAAATCTGAGACGATGCAGAAGGGCGTACATTGGATACATCCGGTAGATTTGATAATGTGGCACTTATGAAACCACAGCCACCACCGGCTACGATGAGTATAAAGAGAAGTGCACAAATCCAAAATAGACGCTTAGGATTTGTTTTCTTCGGCGTAGAACCATTACCATTTGAGCGGCGATTGGCTCTCGTATTTGAGTTACTACTCATAGAGTCACCTCTTTTTTCTTTTAGTAAATATAACGTAAATTCTATTACGCAGTTATAAATATTATATCATAAATGGTTTAAATCCAATACTATATATAATTGTGAAAGTTTTTAGATAATGGTATACTAAAACAATAGTATTTCTAGGAGGATTATCATGATTAGTGCTCAAGAACAAGTGCGCCAAATTAAACATGGTGTAGCGGATTTAATTAACGAACAAGATCTTGTAAAAAAAATAGAGAAATCCATTAAGAAAAATAAACCACTAGTTGTAAAACTAGGTTTGGATCCAACGGCTCCAGACATTCATTTGGGACATACTGTTCCTCTTCGTAAGCTACGTTTATTCCAAGAATTTGGTCATCAAGTAGTGATCGTTATCGGTGGCTTTACTGCTCGTATTGGTGATCCTACTGGTAAAAGTGTTACTCGTCCACCATTAACAAAAGAAGAAGTATTGAAAAATGCTGAAACTTATAAAACACAAATCTTCAAGGTATTAGATCCTGAAAAAACAATTGTTCGTGACAATAGCGAATGGTTAGAATCTATGAATTTTGCTGACGTACTTCGTTTGGCTAGCTCCTATACAGTTGCACGTATGATGGAACGCGATGATTTCAGCAAACGCTTTAAAGAAGGTCGTCCTATTGGCGTGCATGAGTTCATGTACCCATTGATGCAAGGTCAAGATTCCGTAGCATTACATGCTGACGTTGAATTTGGTGGTACAGACCAAACTTTTAACTTGTTGATGGGTCGTCATTGACAAGAATTGGAAGGTCAAGAGCCACAAGTTGTTATTACAATGCCATTGCTTGAAGGTCTTGATGGCGTTCAAAAAATGAGTAAATCTTTAGGTAATTACATTGGTATCGATGAAGAACCTAAAGAAATGTACGGCAAAGCGATGTCCATTCCTGATGAATTGATGATGCGCTACTTCATGCTCGTTACAGATATGCCTATCGAAGAGCAGGAGGATATGGCAAAACGTCTTGAATCCGGGGAGTTACATCCTCGTGATGCTAAAATGCAATTGGCTCGTACCATTGTTCGCTTGTATCATGGTGAAGAGGCGGCTCTCGAAGCAGAAGAAGAATTTAAACGCGTGTTCCAACAACGCGCTATGCCTACAGACATTCCTGAGTACGCCATGGATGCACCAACAGAACCAATCTTTGTACCACAGTTCTGCACAGATGCTGGCTTAACTGCATCCAATGGTGAAGCACGTCGCTCTATTAAAGCAGGTGCTTTCAAAATAAATGGCGAAAAATATAGCGAAGAAAATATTACTCTTGAAGACGGCATGATTCTTCAAGTAGGTAAACGTAAATTCCAAAAAATTAAATTTAACTAATATAAAACTGTGATGAGGTACAGAAACCTTGTCACAGTTTTTTTTTGTCTATTTTTATCTATAAGCTTATCTACTGAATTTGTTGTTTGTGAAGGAAGAAATTGACTTACAAGTTAATGTATAATGAATATAAACGATAAATATAAAATACAAATTTGATACATAAAAGACTTAAATAGATATTGTATAAATTTACTATAATTTTTAAGAGGACCATATATGGACAAAGTACTAAGCAACTTTTTAGAACAACGAGAACATACTGTTCTTACAGATATTGATGTTATCACGGCGGCAGTAGCCGTGCCTCTATTAGAAATCGATGGAGAAAATCATGTGGTGTTTACCGTGCGTAGTAATACATTGCGACGTCAACCCGGTGAAATCAGTTTCCCTGGCGGGCACTGTGAGCCTAATGATAAAAGCGGTGCTCATACAGCCATGCGCGAATGTTCTGAGGAACTGGGTATAGATTTAGATCAAATTGAACTGCTAGGAAATTTAGATTGTCTCGTATCTGCTATTGGAGTAAAACTATATGCCGTTGCAGTGCGACTACATACAAATGATTTAAAACCCAATCCAGATGAAGTAGGAGAGGTATTTACAGTTCCCTTACAATACCTACTAGACATGGAACCAACTGTAGGTCACTTAGACATAGCTACAAGACCTTTGCGTGATTTTCCGTTTCATCTATTAGAAGGTTATAATATTGATTGGAAGATTAGACAAAACTACTCCGTCTATTTCTATCCCTATGAACAATACACCATATGGGGACTAACGGGGCGAGTACTAAAAAACTTTTTAGATATATAGGGAAGTTTATTTGCATATTAATGCTCATATAAATTGACAGATTTTAAATTAAGGTATACTATTTATGTGTAAAAGGTTTAATGTGTTGCACTAATTAATCTAGGAGGTTCTCACATGAATCGCGAAACAGCATACGTACTTTGGTTTGATGAATTACAACGTGAAGATGTTAATTTAGTAGGTGGTAAGTCTTCTTCCTTAGGGGAATTGACATCCTCCACTAATGTACCTGTACCTTATGGCTTTGCAACAACTGCTCATGGTTATCGTGAGTTTATGAAAGCTACAGGTTTGGAAGATAAAATCCGCGCTGAGCTTGATGCGTTAGATGATGTAGAAAATTCTGCATTATTGCGCGAAGTATGTGCTAAGATTCGCCGCATGATTTGTCAGGAAGAAATGCCAAAAGAATTGGCAGATGCTATCCGTCATGCCTATGAAGAACTTGGTAAAAAAGTGAACGAAGAAAATCCATTTGTAGCTGTTCGTTCTAGTGCAACGGCAGAAGACTTGCCAGATGCAAGCTTCGCAGGCCAACAAGATACATATTTAAATGTACGCGGTGCTGACGTAATTATCGAAAAAGTAAAAGAATGCTACGCATCTACTTTCACAGATCGTGCAACATATTATCGTGTAAAACAAGGCTTCGATCATATGACAGTAGCATTGAGTGCTGCAGTTCAAATGATGGTATTCTCTAAAGCAGCTGGCGTAATGTTTACTGTTGACCTTGTAACAGGCAATGATAACAATATTCTTATTGAAGGCTCTTGGGGTCTTGGTGAATATGTTGTACAAGGTACGGTTACACCAGATAATTTCCGTGTGGATAAAGAAAAGATGGAAATTACGGACCGCATGATTAACGATAAACATGTCCGCCTTGTTCGTAAAGCCGATGGTGACTGCGTTGAGGAAGTGGTTCCAGCCGACGAAGCAAAACAACAAGTTATTACAGATGCTCAAGTTTTGGAACTTGCAGAATATGCAAAAGCAATTGAAAAGCATTATGGTTGCTACATGGATATGGAATGGGGCGTAGATGAACGCAATGACAAGATTTGGATCTTGCAAGCTCGTCCAGAAACAGTTTGGTCACGCAAAGAAAAATCAGAAACATCCGAAAAAGCTAGCACATTAGATGCAGGTAATCGCGATATTATTGTAAAAGGTTTGCCGGCTTCCCCTGGTAATGCGGCAGGTAAAGCTCACGTTATCATTAATCCTGAGGATATTGATGAGTTCAAAGAAGGCGAAATCCTTGTTACAGCTATGACAGCTCCTGATTGGGTGCCAGCCATGAAAAAGGCAAAAGCTATCGTTACTGATGCTGGCGGTATGACTTGTCATGCATCGATCGTTAGCCGTGAGCTTGGCATTCCTTGTATTGTAGGTACTAAGAGCCGCAGTCATGAAGCGACTACCTCTATTAAAGATGGTCAAATGATTACCGTTGATGCTACAAATGGTATTGTATACGATGGTGTATTAGAAGATATCGTTAAAAAGCCTGAAGCTCAAGCTTCTACAGGTGTAGCTGCTGAATATGTACCTGTAACAGGCACTAAGATTTACATGAACTTAGGCGATCCTGATTTGGCTCAAAAATATGGCGTATTGCCTTGTGATGGCATCGGTTTAATGCGTGAAGAGTTCATTTGGACTACCTTCATCCACGAACATCCATTACACCTTATCGAAACAGGCCGCAGTGATTTTGCTGTAAATACATTGGCAGAAGGTATGCGCAAAGTGTGTCAAGCATTAGCGCCTCGCCAAGTAGTAGTTCGTTTGAGCGACTTCAAATCTAGTGAATACCGCGACCTTAAAGGTGGTGACAAATACGAACCACATGAATCCAGTGCATTGCTTGGCTGGCGTGGTGCTTCTCGTTACTATGATCCAAAATACACGCCTGCTTTCAAATTAGAATTAGAAGCAATCAAAAAAGTACGCAATGAATTTGGTTTCAAGAACTTACAGGTTATGATTCCATTCTGCCGTACTGTAGAAGAAGCTGAATTAGTAACTAATTTGATGGCTCAAGAAGGCCTTGAACGCAGTAAAGACTTTAAAGTATGGCTCATGGCTGAGATTCCATCAAATATTATCTTGGCTGATCAATTCAATAAATACGTAGATGGTTATTCCATTGGTTCTAACGACTTGACTATGCTCGTTCTCGGTTGTGACCGCGATAACGAAACAGTTCAACATATCTATGATGAACGTAATTTAGCGGTTCGCAGAGCAATTC
>CAKQBP010000066.1 GCA_934216375.1 uncultured Veillonella sp. | reverse complement strand
CCTATATCTTAGCAAGGATATTTATCAAATCTACAAAATTATTTTATAAATACAAAAACCACAAGATTTTAATCTTGTGGTTTTTATGTAAACTCAATTTTTTATCTCACTCTACTATATCCAGTCATAAGCTCATAAACCGTATTTTGTATATTGTCCGACTCTGTTATTTCAGAAACAGCACAAATAAAATCGGGATGCGCTTGCCAAACGATATCAGCAGCCGTTAATTTAGTGGTTGTATATTTTTCTTTACTAATAATCTCGCCATTAAGCTCAACTACAAAGTGTTTACCAGAATAGCCTAATTCATCAAGAACCAAATGAAGTTGCTTACCTACAACATACTTTGGCTCTCCATTAACAATCAAATCCATAATGACCTCCCATATGAAAAAGCTTATAAAATATC
This sequence comes from uncultured Veillonella sp., assembly GCA_934216375.1. Taxonomy (GTDB): domain Bacteria; phylum Bacillota; class Negativicutes; order Veillonellales; family Veillonellaceae; genus Veillonella. The sequence goes on along the minus strand of CAKQBP010000066.1, from coordinate 6,749 downwards.
AATATATTCTTCTTGTAAAGCTTTATTCATACTACGTACAGCACAAAACTTGCCACACATCGAACAGGTTTCACTATGGTCTTCCTTCGGTGCTCTACTTTCACGAATAGAACGAGCCCGTTCAGGATCAATGGCACAAGCATATTGTGCCTCCCAGTCGAGAACTTGACGTGCCTTAGCCATGGTGTCATCTATATCTCTTGCATTAGAAATACCACGAGCAATATCTGCAGCATGCGCCGCTATTTTGAAAGCCATAATTCCATCTTTTACATCATCTGCATTTGGTAAGGCTAAATGTTCCGCTGGTGTAACGTAGCATAAGAAGGACGCACCATGCATACCCGCTACAGCGCCACCAATAGCAGCCGTAATATGGTCATAGCCTGGAGCAATATCTGTGACGAGCGGTCCCAATACATAGAATGGCGCTCCATCACATAAAGATTCTTGAACTTCCATATTCATTTGTATTTGATGTAAAGGTACATGCCCAGGTCCTTCAATCATAGCTTGTACACCATATTGTTTCGCTCGTTTTGCCAATTCACCAAGCCTTACAAGCTCTTCAATTTGGCACACATCAGTTGCATCCGCCAAGCAACCTGGACGACAAGCATCACCTAAAGACAAAGTAACATCATATTCTTTGCAAATCTTTAAGATTTCATCAAAGTATTCATAGAATGGATTTTCATGGCCTGTCATGCTCATCCATGCAAACACCAAGCTTCCTCCGCGGCTAACAATATTAAGCATCCGTTTATGATTCTTAATTTGATCTATTGTTTTTCTTGTAATACCGCTGTGAATAGTAATAAAATCTACACCATCTTGTGCGTGTAATCGGATAGTATCCAAGAAGTCTTGAGCGGTTAATTCGCCCAAATCTTTTTGATGATGGATGACACTGTCATAGATAGGTACCGTACCAATCATTACTGGCGATGTCTCGATTAATTTACGTCTAAAAATACGAGTGTCACCATGAGTGGAAAGGTCCATAATCGACTCTGCTCCAAGTCGAATGGCTCGATTAACCTTTTCAATTTCACTATCATAATCAGTAACGTCTTTCGATGTACCTAAATTAACATTGACTTTTGTTCTTAAACGCTTACCAATTCCCTCAGGCGAAATGCTAGTATGCTGCTTGTTACAAGGGATAACAACCTTTCCTGCTGCCACTAGGGAACGTAACACCTCTTCATCCATACGTTCTTTTTCCGCGACTACTTTCATTTCCTTCGTAACTACGCCAGCTACAGCCGATTCCAATTGTGTCATAAACATTTTTACATCCTCCTATATAAAAGACATATATAGTTAGGTATGCAAAAACGGGTATCGAACAAAATGATCGATACCCGTATTAAGTATTAGCGTGCTTCCTACGCGGGCATGATCCCGATCAGGTATAAAGGTCAGGTGCTCGCAGCCCTTTCTCAGCCTATATAATAGGCTCCCTTGCATACTCACTATATAATTATGCTATTAATATTACTACTTTATTCAGATTTGTCAAATGATTATTCTGACACTTATACATCTATTGTTTATTTCTCAGCCTTATCTTGGTCTTTACTATCATCGGAATCTGCTTTTTCAGAGATTACAATATGCCCATCCTTAACATCTGCAAGCAAGTGTTTAGCATCGATGTGATCCAAGTAGAAGTCAGTTACATTATCGCGGATTTCAGATTCGATAACACGACGTAATGGACGAGCGCCCATAGTTTTGTCATACCCTTGTTCCATCAACAATTCTTTAGCTGCATCTGTTACATCAAGAGTGATGTCTTTTTTAGCTAAAGTTTTATTCACTTGATCGAGCATCAAATCTACAATTTTTTTCAAATCTTCTTTGCTCAATTGATTGAACTCGATAACTGCGTTGAAACGGTTCAAGAACTCTGGACGGAAGAATGGAGCGATGCGTTCCATTACATCTACTTTATTTTCATCATCATTGTCACTACCATAACCGAAACCTGCATTGGATGTAGCGATGATAACAGTATTTTTAAAGTTTACTGTGTTACCTTGACCATCTGTTAAGCGACCATCATCCAATACTTGAAGAAGTAATGTAATAACTTGAGGATCTGCTTTTTCGATTTCATCGAATAATACGATGGAATAAGGATTACGACGTACGCGTTCAGTCAATGTGTTAGAGTTATCTTCGTAACCAACATAACCAGCTGTAGCACCAATTAATTTAGATACGGCTGTGCGATCACTGTATTCGGACATATCCAAACGAATGATTGCATCTTTGTTACCGAACATATCTAGAGCTAATTGTTTAGCTAATTCTGTCTTACCAACACCTGTAGGACCTACGAATAAGAAGCTACCGATTGGGCGGTTGCCTTCATCAAAGCCTGCGCGGTTACGACGAATTGCTTTAGATACAGCTTCTACGGCTTTATCTTGACCAATTACATGAGCTTCTAAACGAGATTTCATGTCTTTCAAGCGCTCGATATCGGATGCACCCATTTGAGATACAGGAATACCAGTCATTCTTTCAACGGCTTCTGCTACGTCGTTTACTTGAGCTACCACCTTTTGATTTTCTGTATGGTTATCAAGCTCTGCTTGTAACTTTTGAATACGCATTTTTTCATTAATCGCAGATTCATAGTCTTCTTTTTGAGCATATTCCTCTTGTTTTGCTTTAGCATCAGCAATATCTGCTTCCAATGTTTTAATATCTGTTACAGGATGTTGAGATGCCAAATGAGCTGCTGTTACATCAATTAAATCAATAGCTTTATCTGGCAAGCTACGTTGTGGAATATACTGTACGGAATAATCTACAGCGGCTTTCAACACCGCATCTGGCAATTCAATGTTATGATGCGCTTCGTACAATGGACGAATGCCTTGTAAGATTTTGAAAGTATCTTCTGCAGATGGTGCATTGACCTTAACTTCATTGAAACGGCGAGCAAGAGCTGCGTTTTTCATGATTGTGTTACGGTATTCATCTTGTGTTGTAGCACCGATAACTGTCATTTCACCACGGGACAAAGCAGGCTTCAAGATATCTGCCAAGCCTTTAGATCCTTGACCATCACCTGTGGACCCAGCACCCAAAATTTGGTGAATTTCATCGAAGAACAAGATAATATTGCCTGCGGCTTTTACCTCTTTAATAAGGTTTTGAATGTTTTCTTCGAAGGAACCACGATATTGAGTACCAGCTTCCAAACCGGAAATATCGATAGAAATGATTTCTTTATTTTTAATAGCTGCTGGAACATCACCATTTACAATAGCTTGTGCCAAACCTTCTACTACTGCAGTTTTACCAACACCAGCATCACCTACAAGTACAGGATTATTTTTAGTACGACGTGCTAAGATTTCTGCTGTTTCTTGGATTTCTTTATTTCGACCAATTACAGGATCGAGTTTACCATCACGAGCTTGTTGAGTTAAGTTTGTCCCCAAACGAGCAAGGATGCCATCTTGTTTAATTTTACCTTGTTGCGCAGCTTGAGCAGCTTGCATTTCCTCATTAGATGGTAATCGACCAGTTTGACGATAAAACGCAAATTCTTCTGGAGTTACTTCGCGACCATTAATCTTATAACTACGTCGTTCTGTGGAATACCCCCCCATATTACCCATCAATTGATTAAACAAATCATTCATGCTAGAAAATTCATTACCAAAGTTGTTAAAGTTGTTGTTCATATATTTTACCCCCTCATACATCATAGAGTTTAACTATTTGACTAATATTATTTTTACTGGGTTTATTTACCCTATGGCATTATAATAACTCTTAAAAGTCAAAAAGTCAATAAGTCAAAAGATAAATTCTTAAAATATTTCTGACTTTATATTCTAACAACAAAAAAGTTTGTAATACAATGTAATCTTTTTACATTATATTACAAACTTAATCAATCCTACTAAATTTAATAATTATCTAATCGTTTCTTCTTAGAACGTTTCCGTTTTTTATGTTTAACTCGTATTTCGTCCCTAAGAATAGCATAACGTAATAAATTTCTTATAAAATTTTGCACATCTGTATTACCCCATTCTAACAATCTAGAATTATCTATTGTTCCAAGATTTACTTTATCATTTTGAATTAAGTCTGGTGCTTTCTCTTGTATATAATCAATAACAACTTTATGGCTCATAGATCCACCTCTACCAAAGGATAATGCTCCATTATGTGTAACTGTTATCATATTTGTAGCGGAATCATATTCACAAAATTTATCCATGTTTAATTGTAAAGAATGATATCCTTTTTTCTTATTTGTTATGGATATATTCAATTGTGTATTATAATCCCCAATCATACTAAGCCCACAAATTATATCTTTTCCTTTATTATCTTTTGCGATGAACAAACGAGTCAACTCTTGATAGTTATAACCAGCACTATTACCAAATCGAGTCCGTTTTATACCAAAATCCTCTGATACGCCTATTCTCATCAAATCTTCAATACTAATAAAAGACTTAAGTAGAATTAAATTCAAAAAATTAAGTACAAATGATTTTATATCATTTGGAGTAAAATCACCTATATAATGCTCTTTTACAAATGCACGTTGAATATTTTTGGATTTGATATCAAGATAGCTATATGGTTTTACTTGCAATAATTTAGTATACTCTACTTTATTGTTTAAAAGCTCTATATATGAAGGGATGCCATCAAGCTCTATTGCTAATCCATCATTATATTTATACATCATAATCTGGCGTCCATTAATTAACATACAGTAATTAGCACCTAGAATTTTCTGATACCTTTCTGACTGCTCACGTACTATATAACAGGACACATCCACTTCAGGCGCCTTACATTCAATCACTAAAAGCGCGTCTTTTTTCTTGTCATCCCGATAAACAACGATATCCGCTCTACCTCGTGCTCCTCGTTTAACATGAGCCATAGACTCTTCAACGCTAATCCTCTCAAGTGGCACTCCTAGGTCGCTCTGTAAAAAATGAATTGTTTTTTGCCGTACCACCTCTTCTGGTGTGCATTGGACAAATATATTTCGTATAGGATCAGCAAAGGATGTTCCTCCCGGTTTATATTTCTGTAATCTGATACTTTTAAATATCTTTTCTATATTCTCCACAATATAAATCCCCTTATAACAGCTGTTCGAAATTCATCATTTTTTCATTTTCAATATTATATCACACATAAATATTAGTTGTCTTATAAAGGGACACTACAGCTAAAACAAAAAAGGTTCCGTATTTCAGTTGAGGCTTATCGGCCATCAACTTCCTACGGAACCTTTTTCCTTGACGACATTGGCTAACACTACAAGAATGCTATAGCGAAATTATCGTTTCAATTACTATATTTAGTTATTAACCTTTAGTTGCTAGTAAACTATTAACCATAGCTTTCAACGATTCGATTTCAGCTTGTTGTTTATCCAATACTTCTTTTTGTCTACTATTCTCTTGTTTCAAAGAGGTCATTTCATCCTGCATCACATAAATGGAGCTGATTGGACCGCCTTTGTAACGTTCTGGTACAGCTTTTTTAGCATCGCTGTTACCAAATTTGTGAGTATAGCCGGCATTGATCATATTATGACGTCCACCTACGGAAACACCCACGTTGAACATTGTATCTTCATTAGTATAATGAGCAAGACCTAATGCTGCTGCACTCTTACCACGATAGTTACCATATCCAGCCATCACTTGAGTTGGTTCTAATGGATCATATTGGATTGGTTTCAATGCTGACATAGCCGCCGCATGAGCGCCTACTCGTTGTGTTTCGGATTCAACATTAGCAATTGCATTAGCAAGCTGAGCATTAGATTTTTTCAATTGACCAAGGTTAACCGCATCTGTATCTGCTGTACCAGCTGCAACGCCCTTGATTTGATTGTTGCCATTATTCAAGCCTTCAGTAGTTAAAGACACTGTACCAGCATTTGGATTTTGCGGATTAGCAGGTGTGATAGTCACGCCAGAGCCATTTACAACAGAAGTATTTCCTGCTGCATCTTTGCTCTTAATAGTGTCACCTTTCATAACAGTGGATGCACCATTATCGTCCTTCACTTCCACACTAGACAAACCATTCAAATCTTTAGCTAATTGTACTTGTAACTTACCGTCTTTTGCATTAACACCGATATTGTTATCGGACAATTTTGCTGCATCAGCACCACCAATGATTTCAAGTTTTTCATTCAAGGTCTTATCGATAACTGTATTCCCATTATCACCAGCGAAATGTAAACCATCATTCATAGTCGCTACGGTTTCTTTTACAGGATTGCCTGCTTCGTCTTTCGTTTCATAAACGATACGATCTTTACCAGCACCAGTACCTGTCAAGCCGTCAGCACCTTTAGCCGCTGTGATAGATGCATTCGCACCATCTTTACCGCGTACGCCCATAGTGCCGTCAGCACCGTTCAATACAACGCCCGGCTTATCATTTGCTACATCACCTACGGACACACTTTCAAGGCCTGTCATATTTTTATTCAAGGAATACGTGAAAGTAGTACCTGTTTGGTCAATAGTGAGGTTGTCACCGGCACGGAATTCTACTTCCGTTTTATCGCCAACCTTAGTCGCTGCATTATTGCCTGTCGCTTGGCCGGTGCCTGTAGCACTGCTCTTCGCCATCCAGCCAAAGTCTGCCACCTTATCTTCTACGGCCATCACACGAGTATCTACCGCTTGGATTTGGTCTTCTGTCGCTGCTTGACCGCTCACAGG
>CAKQBP010000065.1 GCA_934216375.1 uncultured Veillonella sp. | reverse complement strand
AGGTTCGTCTTGGTCTATTTAAAGAGGGCAAGGTATTCCTCGAAGCGGGTCAACAATTTACGTTGACTACAGATGACGTGGAAGGTACAAAAGAGCTTAGCTCCGTGAACTACAAAGGTCTTACAGGCGATGTGTCCGTAGGGGATAAAGTCCTCTTGGCTGATGGGCTTGTAACACTTATTATCGATGCTATCGAAGGTAATACTATCGTTACAACTGTTCAAAACAGCGGGGAAATCGGTAACCGCAAGCGCGTAGCCGTACCAGGTGTAGCACTAAGCTTGCCACCGGTATCTGAGCAGGATGAAGCAGACTTGCGCTTTGGTTGTCAACAAGGGGTAGACTTTGTGGCCGCATCCTTTATGCAACGCGGCAAAGACATTGTGGCTATTCGCCGTATTCTTGAGTCTGAGAAGAAAGACATCAAGATTATCGCGAAAATTGAAAATGCGGAAGGCGTTAAAAATATCGATGAAATCTTGGAAGTAGCTGACGGTCTCATGGTTGCTCGTGGCGATCTCGGTGTAGAAATTCCTGCAGAAGAGGTGCCAGTACTTCAAAAGATGATGATTGAAAAATGTAATGACTTGGGGAAACCCGTTATTACGGCGACACAAATGCTCGAGTCTATGATTCAAAACCCACGTCCAACACGTGCGGAAGCAAGTGACGTAGCCAACGCCATTTTGGATGGTACTGATGCGATTATGTTGTCTGGTGAAACAGCCAATGGTTCCTATCCTGTAGAAGCTGTTGCAACCATGACTCGTATTGCAGAGGTAACGGAGAAGGCTGCTATTTACGATAGTTATAGTCGCGCTCGTGAGGATGAAGAAATGACTACCACAAGCGCTGTATGCTTGGCTAGTGTGCGCGTAGCTCAAAACCTCGGGGCCACAGCTATTTTGACATGTACTGAATCTGGTCACACCGCACTTAGTGTGGCTCGTCATCGTCCAGATTGTAAAATCATCGCTGTCACACCTCATGAGGAAACTATTCGTCGCATGCAATTATGCTGGGGTGTAGAAGCTATCAAGGGGCATGAAATCATCAACTCCGATGAAATGGTTAAACAAGCTATTACCGGTGCTCTCGGCACTGGCGCTATCGAGTCTGGTGACCTCGTAGTTGTTACCGCTGGGGTACCATCTGGTGCAACAGGTACGACTAATATGATTCGCGTTCATATTGCAGGCCGAGTGCTCCTGTCTGGTAATGGTATTCTACGCAAATCCGTTACAGGTAATGTGTACATTGCTGCTAATCATAAGGGCAATTATGAAAGCTTCAAAGACGGCGATGTCCTCGTGGTAGGTACAATGGAGCCTGAATTGATGGCCATTGCCAAACGCGCTGGCGGTATCATCGCAGTGGAAGATGGTTATACATCGGACAGTGCTATCGCGGGCATTACGTATGGTATTCCTGTTATCTTAGGCGCTAAAAATGCCCACGAAGTGCTCCTCGAAGGTCAAGAAGTGACTATCGATGGAGAACGTGGTAAGGTATTTGCGGGCATTGCCAATGCTCGATAATCGCTATGAGTGATAATTAAATAAGGAGGGATAGTATGAATCCATATAATGTAACAGGACCTACTGCAGCTGAGGTTGCACAGGTTGAAAGTATCGTATCCCAACGATTAAAAGGCTCTTTCTTATGGATGGTTGTAGGTTTGCTTACAACCATCGGTGTTGGCTTTGCCGCATTAGCAAATCCAAACTGGTTACGTTTTGCGTACCAAAACTTTAATATTATTTTATTAGTAGAGCTTGGTGTGGTATTTCTTTTTAGTGCTCGTGCATATTCTGCTAATATAATGACGTTACGTGGTATGTTCTTCCTCTATCGTGCTTTGAATGGTCTCACATTGACCTTGGTATCTTTGCGATATGATGTGTTTGATGTAGTTATTCCAGCCTTAGTAGGTACGTTAGCATTCTTTATTGGCTTTGCTGTGGTAGGGGCTACAACTAAGCGTAATTTATCATCCCTTACACCATATGTATTAGCTGCCTTAATTGGTATGATTATCGTATCTGTGGTCATGATGGGAGCCCGCTTCTTTAACTGGACTGTACTCAGTGGCTTTAGTGATACTGTTAGTTTAGTTCTAGGTTATGTAGGTGTTGTAGTATTCTCTATCTTTACAGCTATTGATGTGAACCGCATTAAAAATAATGTGACACAAGTGGCGCTCATGGAGGATGAAACAATTTTAGACCGCATTGAAATCACAGGCGCTTTGAGCCTATACTTAGATTTCATTAACTTATTCTTATCCTTATTACGCATCTTTGGTAATAAGCGATAACAAAGGAGTTTGTATGGACGATAGAGAATGGCAAACCTTTGTTACTGTTGTCGATGAAGGCAATATTACAAGGGCTGCAGAAAAATTATTTTTATCGCAACCAGCGTTGAGCTATCGGTTGCGCCATATAGAAAAAGCCTTGGGCCATTCTCTGTTGTTGCGAACTGCTGAAGGGATTGCCCTCACGGCACAAGGCGAAATTTTCTATGATTACTGCAAGCGAATGATGCAAGAACAAGAGGCCTTGGAGAATGCTATGAATTCCGCTTCTGGCAAGATTCAAGGGACATTGAAAATCGCGTCATCTATTAACTTTGCAGACTATGAACTACCAGCCTTATTGAGATCTTTCCGAGAACAATATCCAGATGTTCACATTCAAGTGAAGACTGCTTTCAGCCATCAAGTGGTAAAAATGTTTAATACCGGTGACTGTATGGTCGCCTTTGCTCGTGGTGGTTATGATGTGTCTGGCAAGTCTGAATTGTTACTAGCAGAACCATATTGTTTAGTATATAAAGAATTAGTGCCACCTGAATCCTTGGTAAAAGTACCATTCATTAAATATCAAACAGATGCATCGGTGGCAAATATTATCGAAACTTGGTGTGCAGAACATTTTGACGAGCCCCCAAGTGTGGCGATGGATGTAAACTCTATGAGTACGTGTCGTCACTTTGTGCGCGCAGGTCTAGGATGGTCTATTTTGACCTATATGGGACTTGGATCTTGTAAGGATAAAGATATCTATGTGAGTCCATTGCGTAGCAAAGATGGTGAATATATTACCCGCGATACCAATATGGTGTACACAAAAGATGCGGAAAATCTGGTTGTAGTTAAAACATTTATCGAATATGTCCGTAATTACTATAAAGAACATACCGTAGTGGATGACAGTATATTTAGAGAATATAAAGCATAGGATGCATTATAATAGAGTATATCTATGAGGTTTACCAACTGTTTATCCATGCTGTTTCAGCATTGGACTTTTTCGATATAATAACTCATAATATAGATTAAGACCAATATAGTACCATGTAAGTGCATGTATATCCCCTTTGGGGAGGTATACATGCATTTTTTTCATTTAGAACTACAATTCTATGCTCAAAATGCATAAAAAGTATGATTAGTAGATATAAAAGTTTTTATAACCCCTATAAAGGTAATCTATTATTCATATTTCTTTTAAACATATATAATGAGTGTAGACAAAAAATCCTAGAGTTCAATAGATGATAGTCGCGTATTAAGAATTTCTGGGGTAGTGTTAGGATGATATATATGCCTATGTTTTTAAGAAAGGAATAAACATGGAAAGATTCTTAAAACTAGCACTTATTGTGCTAATCCCTGTTATCCTCTGGTTTACAACTCCACCAGAAGGACTCACTGATACGGCGTGGCGCCTCTTAGGCTTCTACATTGCAGGTATCGTAGGTTTGATTTTAAAACCATACCCAATTCAAATTATTTTATTAGCTGTATTATCTGCATCTGCATTATTCTTAGACAATGCAAAAGATATCTTGGTAGGTTACGGCTCCACAGCATTGTGGATGATTATTGCTGCGTTCTCCTTGAGCGTTGCATTTGGTAAAACTGGTCTTGGTCACCGCGTTGCTTACCATTTGATTAATGCATTCGGTTCTACTGTATTACGTCTTGGTTATGTAACAGCACTTCTTGATTTAGTATTATCTCCAGCAACACCTTCTAATACAGCACGTGCAGCTGGTATCGTATATCCAATCAATTTATCCATTGCTGAATCTATCGGTTCTTATCCTGGTGATACTGCTAAACGCGGTGGTTCCTTTATCTTGATGAATGGTTATTTCGTAACAAAAATTACATCATTCATGTTCTTAACAGCTATGGCTCCTAACGTGTTGGCTTTGGACTTTGTTACTAAAATTACTGGTCTAAACATGACTTGGGCTGAATGGGCTTTGGCTTTAGCTCTTCCTGGTCTTGTAATGTTGATCTTCGTACCACTTGTAGGTTACTGGATTGACCGTCCTGAAGCAGTAAAAATTGACAATAAAAAATTAGCTGCTGACGGTCTTGCAAAATTAGGACCTATGAAAATGTCTGAAAAAATCTTGGCTGTTGTATTTATTCTTGCTCTTATCGGTTGGGCATTGCCTTCCATCGGTTTTGACTTGAGCCCAACAGCAGTAGCTTTAGTAGCTATGACTATTGTATTCTTTGCTGGTATCATTACTTGGGATGATATGGTTCAAACTAAAGCTGTTTGGAACACATTCATCTGGTTTGGTGCTATCCTTGGTTTATCCACTGCTTTAACAAAAGCTAAATTCTTTGCGTGGCTTGCAGCATATATGCAAGCAAACTTGGCACTTGATGTATCTCCACTCGTAGTTGTATTAATTCTTTCTGCTATTAGCGTTGTAATTCGTTACTTATTCGCTTCCAGTACTGCATATATTGCATCTATGCTTCCAGTATTCTTGACTGTAGGTATGGCGTCAGGCGTAGACCCAGTTATGTTTGGACTTGTATTGCTTGCAACAAATGCGTTTGGTGGTCTTGTAACTCACTACGGTGCATCTCCTGGTCCAATCATTTACTCTGCAGGTTATAATAACTTGAAAGATTGGTGGACTGCTGGTGCTATTTTAGCAGTATTGAGCTGGGTTCTACTCTTCGTAGTAGGTATCCCTTGGTGGACTTTCATCGGTATGATTGGCTAATCATACCATCTTATAATCATTATTGTTTTAACAGCACGGACCAGACATTCGCGACACGTCTGGTCTTTGCCATTTGATATATTTATTAGTGAAAGGATGCAACATGGCACAATTAGTAAAAGCTGCACAAGCTGGCTTCGATGAAAAAAATGATGCATTAGTAACGGTTGAACCGATTGCTAGCGGTATTGAAATTGAATTAACATCCAAAGTTATCCGCCAATACGGCGATCAAATTAAATCCGTTATCTTGAACACAGTGAAAGAAGCTGGTTATGATGGCGTAAAAGTAATCGTACAAGATAAAAATGCTTGGGATTACACAATTAAAGCTCGCGTATTGGGCGCATTGGAAAGGGGGAGCAAAGCATAATGGCTAACGATAAAACATTCCCAGAAGTTAAAACAAATCCATTAACAGAGGCTGCTAAAAAACGCTTGTCTCGTTCCATGATGTTCGTACCTGGTAATACACCTAAAATGATTAACAGTGCTGACATTCACGGTGCTGACTCCATCATGATTGATATCGAAGATTCCGTTCCTGTAACAGAAAAAGACACAGCTCGCCTTTTGACTGCAGAAGCATTGAAATCTCGCAAATTCCGTGCAGAAACAGTTGTTCGTATCAACCATCCTACACAAACTCCTTATGGCTATGACGATCTAGATGTCATCGTTCCAGCTAAACCTGATATGATTCGTTTACCTAAAACTGAAGATGTATCTGAAGTTGAAATCGTAGCGAAGAAAATTGAAGAAGTAGAAAAAGCTAATGGTTGGCCAGAAGGTACAATCAACATTATCGTAGCTATCGAATCTGTTCGTGGCTTGTACAATGTTCGTGAAATCTGCCATGGCCCTCGCGTAGTTGCTATTGCTCTTGGCGCAGAAGACTACCGTGCTGACCTTCGTACAGGTAAACATAAACCAGCTGTTGAATTATTGTTCGCTCGTCAAACAATTCTTCACGCAGCACGTGAAGCAGGTATCCGCGTAATTGATACTGTATTCTCCGACGTGAAAGACCCACAAGGCTTCCGCGAAGAAGTTGAATTCATTAAAGCGTTGGGTTACGATGGCAAATCTTGTATCCACCCAAGCCAAATCAAAATTATCCACGAAGTATTCACTCCTGACGAAAAAGAAATTGCTCATTCCGTTAAGGTATTGAACAGCTATGCAGATGCATTGCGCAACAATAAAGGCGTAATCTCCGTAGATGGTAAAATGATTGATGGTCCTATCGTAGTTCGTGCACAACGCGTAGTTGATAAAGCACGTGCAGCAGGCATTAAAGTTGAATTAGAGGAAGGAGCAGAATACGATGTTAAATAAAGTAGGTCGCGATATCCCAACAAATATCCCAGCACTAGAAGGTCGCGAAGTATATCAAGGTGAATTCGCTATTGAACCTAAAGTTCATCGTGCAGGTAAACCTGTACACATGAGTCGTGTTGGTACTAATAAAGTACTTGCTTCCATCGATGAAGCAATCGAAAAAGCTGGCGTAAAAGATGGCATGACATTGTCCTTCCATCATCACTTGCGCAATGGTGATTATGTAATGAAAATGGTTATGGAACGCGTTCAAGCAAAAGGTATTAAAGACATTACAATTGCGTCTTCTTCCTTGTCCCCATGCCATGAATTCTTGGTAGAAATGATTCAAGATGGTACTGTAACAGCTATCGAAACATCTGGCTTGCGCGATCGTCTTGGTAAATTCTTAACACAAAACCCAGGCGTATTGAAACGCCCTGTAGTGATTCGTTCCCACGGTGGCCGTGCGCGTGCTATCGAATCTGGCGAAGTTCATATTGACGTAGCTTTCATGGCTGCTCCTACAGCTGATCCACGTGGTAATGCTACTGGTCGTATGGGTAAATCTGCATGTGGTGCTCTTGGCTATGCTAAAGTTGACTCCCACTATGCAGATACAACTGTTATCATCACAGATAACTTGGTTGACTATGTACACAACTATGCAATTCCTCAAACTGACGTAGATTATGTTGTTGAGGTTGAAAGCATTGGTGATCCAGAAGGTATCGCTTCTGGTGCGGTAGGTTTCACTAAAAACCCTATCCAAATCAAAATTGCTGAATTAGCTGGTGAATTCCTTGACCAAGCTGGTATCATTAAAGACGGTTTCGTATTCCAATTGGGTGCTGGTGGCGCTCCATTGACTGTAGCGA
>CAKQBP010000064.1 GCA_934216375.1 uncultured Veillonella sp. | reverse complement strand
AAACCAACGCCACCAATAACAAGACCTTGAATTGTTACGGAATCTAGAGGTTGTACATATACAGTAGCACCAGCTGGATACTCAATATTTTTACCTTTGATGAAAGCGCCTCCTACAAGTCCAACAGGACCGAGTAGAACTGCGCCCGCCACAGATGCACCTGCTGCTTTAACTTCACTACGAGTTTTATCCTTAGCCTCTTTACCTTGTACAGCAGTAAATTCTGTACCATCAATAGCTGGGATTGTATCAAATGTAATATCTAACGCACCATTACGACCAAAGGAACGAGCCTTTTTCAAAGAAGTAATTGTTCCGGAACCTACAGTGCCCGCAGGTACTAATAAGACATTGCCATCCATTACATTTTCTGCAACTGTAAAGGATACAGTGTCACCTTCATGACTAGTTTTAGAAGAAACCGCTTCATTTAGAGTCACTTTGAACACTTGATTACCAGACAATGTACCTACTTGGTTAGTAAGAGCCACATTGCTACCATATACCTTTGTCTTCAAAGAGATAATACGTTTTTGTAAGGAACCGCTACCAATGCGACCATTAACGCTACGTTCCATCTTTTCTACACGGTCTACAAGAGATCCTGCGTTAATGCTATTTTGATATGTATATTCCAATGCATCCATTTCTTCGCGCAAAGAAATATTAGTACCACTGCCTTCTACAGAATTGTAGAGGGAGTCAACACGTTTACTCAATGTTGCGGAATTACCATTGAAACCAGTACCATACACGGTTTCATCAAGTTGATTAATGCGGTCCACAACAGCACCATCTTGTACGGCTCCATATACAGTAGTTTCTAAAACATTTGTTTTTTCAGTTACTGTACCAGGAGCGGCAAATGCAGTGCCTGAAATTAGGGATGCCATTAAAAGTGTAAGTACTTGTTTCTTCATAAATTCCTCCACAATGTATCTAATGTATAACTGTTATACAACAGAATAAGCACGGGCCTAAGACCGTGCTTATTCCCTGAGTCTATCAATTTATATGCTCAGTGGCCATTAAATTTTCAAATCAATAATCGCAGATACACCTACGCCTTGAACACGAGATGCACCAACTGGGTTTGTGCTATCAACAGGAACTAAGCCTTTTACACGAACCATACCATTAAAGCTACCTTCTACTTGAGCAACAGCTTTAACCTCTTCAATGCTAGAAGCAGGCCCAGTAACTTGAGCCGCACCGATATAACCTTTTGTACCAATACTGATAATAGGAACTACTTTAGTTGTATATTCAGTACTCAAGTTATTTTGTTTCAATAATTTATTTAGGAAAGAGTCAATTTGTGGACCAAATTTGTTAACAACAATGCCGATACCACCAATTTTAGCTGCACCACCAAGAATGCTACTAAGTCCACCAGCTTGAGTTGTCAAGATACCACCAAATGCAGTTGTAGTTAAACAAATCCCTAGAACAGCTGTAATAATCTTCTTTTTCATAATAAGCCTCCTATAGATACTTATATTTTAACAAATTCTATACATAGATTCTAGTGAAAGTATAAGAACTTACACATAAAGATACTAACATAATATAAATTTACGATGAATTCTTAATGAATTTTACGCAACTTAATTTAATGCTACCATCAACGATAAATACTGTCAACATCTAATATAAGTTACATCTAGAAAGCTCAAAAATTAAAATATAAAAATTAACAAAATGATATAGTTTAATTACTTTTATTAATTATAAATTTAACAAATTCGTGGAACTTGATCTTCACCTAATAAATCAATCAAACGAACACCACCAATAGTTGTTTGTAATCCAACCTTACCGATATTTTTATCTAAGGTTTTACCAATTAGTACAGCTTCTTTTCCCTCTTCAAAACTATGAAGAATCTTAAGAGTTTCATCCGTAACAGATGGATCGACTACCATTACTACTTTACCTTCATTCGCTAAATATAAAGGGTCGTACCCTAATATGTCACAAACAGACTGTACCTCTTCATGAATTGGTATGGCTGTTTCTTCAACCTTAATCCCCACTTGGCTTTGGTCAGCTATTTCTTTTAGAACAGTACCTAGGCCACCACGAGTTGGATCTCTCAACAAAGCAACTTGAGTTCCTACTTTATCTAATACCGCATGAACCATCTTATTTAGTGGTGCACAGTCAGTTGTTAAGGAGTCAGATAAATCTAAACCAAATCGCTGCCCCATAACGGCAATGGAGTGATCTCCAATAGCACCTGACAAAATGATATCCATCCCTGCTTTCACGCGATGTGGACCAATATCTATTCCAGCTGGAATCATGCCAATACCAGCAGTATTAATGTAGATTTTATCTACTTCACCCTTTTTAACGACCTTTGTATCACCTGTAACAATTTGAACATTTGCAGCTTTTGCCATTTCTGACATAGTACGAAGTATTTCATCTAGTTCTTTAAAGGCCAAGCCTTCTTCTAAAATAAGACCACAACTTAAATATTGAGGTATCGCACCATTCATGGCTAAATCATTCACAGTTCCACAAACAGCCAACTTACCAATATTACCACCAGGAAAGAATGAAGGTTGTACCACATAGGAATCCGTAGAGAAGGCCATGCGCCCGGCTGTAACGGGAAACTGGGCACCATCGTGTAGGGGCGCCAACAAATCATTTGTAAAATATTTCAAAATAAAACGGTCCGTCAACTCATGACTAAATCGTCCACCATTACCATGTACTAAGCGAACTCGTTCCATATTAATCCTCCCACGTCGATCCACCACTAGAATAACCATATTTATACCATGCAGCACAGCTACCCTCTACAGATACCATACAAGCACCTACTGGATGATCCGAGGTACAGCTTTTACCAAATAACGGACATTCACTAGGTTTAATAAGGCCTTGCAAAACACGTCCACATTGACAGCCTTTAGGATCAAGGGATGGTTTATCTAAGTTAATAGGTAGGAGAAGTTCTACATCGTAAGCTGCATACTCACCCTTTAATGCTAAACCAGAGTTAGGAATAACACCAATACCACGCCATACATCATCGCATACTTCATACACTTCCTCGATCATAGCTTGGGCTACAGGGTTTCCCTTCTGCATAACTACAGAATGATACGTATTGCCCACCACAATATTACCAGACTTACGTTGCTCTAAAATATTAGCTATGGCAGACAATATTTCTAAGCCATCAAAGCCAGCGATACAAGATGGGGTACCGTATTCTTTGGGCAAAAATCGGTATGGTTCTTCCCCAATAATAACGCTAACATGACCAGGTAGAATAAATCCATCGATATGGCCTTCTTGTTTATCTAGTAATGCACGCAATGCTGGTGGTACTAACTTATGAGATACAAGAAAGAATACGTTCTTTAATCCCCCGGCATGAACGGCTTTTACAGTAGCACAAATTACGGCTATAGTCGTCTCAAAACCAATAGCTAAAAATACTATTTTCTTTTCTGGGTATTTTTTACTTAGTTCTATCACCTCTAAAGGCGTATAGATAACATGGATGTGAGCGCCCTTTGTTTGAGCTTCGCTGAGGCTACTATAACTCCCAGGGACCTTCAACATATCCCCAAAAGTAGCAATAATAACATCCTCACGTTCTGCATAGGCTAAAGCCTTATCCATATAGGTTTGATCAGTTACACATACTGGACATCCTGGTCCACTAACAAGTTCTATGCCACTTGGCAATAATTGACGAAGACCTTCTCGGAAAATCGATACTGTATGCGTACCACAAACCTCCATAAGCCGCACAGTTTCACCGGGCTTATGAAGCGCATTGATGCGCCTTAACAAAGTATCAGCTGTGTGCTGCTTTTCCTGCAAAGTAAGCTTCTTCAAGTTCTTCTAACTCCTTAAAGGCCTCTAATGTTTTTTGAGCCTCTTCTTCATCAACAATTTGTACAGCAAAACCTGCATGAACTAACAACCAGTCCCCGACCTTTGCATCTGGTACGAGGAGCAAACTGCAATCACGGGTAGCACCTGTCAATTCAACGGTACCAATAGCGTCATTCACAGCAATCAATTGAGCTGGTACAGCTAAGCACATAATATCTCCTTATCTATATCATTTATAACAAGTTTTATATATATTTACTTTAATAAAACATCTCCAAAATATATGAATAAAATTAATATTATTGTATCACAGTTACACTCATTATTTAGTGATAGTGGCCACAAACAACTAGAGCTTAAACTGGCTATACAACTCATATAGATTAAACAATATTCAAAACATTACTAAATAAATTTGTCTAAGAATAAGATCTACGTGACAATTTATAATTGACTTCCTAACCACAATTGTCCTAAAGCAAGTCCACCATCATTAGAAGGAACCGCTTCATTCATATATAAATTACCTATATGCCACGTCCTATATATGAATTCTAATAATTTACGATTTTGAAATACACCACCAGACATGGCCGCATTACTAATATTATATCGCTCCATCAAGTCTGCAGCCGTTTCACATAGTGCTATTGCCATTGTTTTATGAAATGAAGCGGCTAAATGAGCTCGACATTCACCACGAACAACACCATCCATAATAGATTGAACTGTAGGTGTAAAGTCAAGAATATGTCCATCATAATTGTAAGCAAGTAATGATCCTTTTTCATCACCACATAGAGTTTCTAAAGCAATGGCAATTTGTGCATCATAACTATGGACCATACCAAGACCTAATAAAGCACCTACAGTATCAAATAATCGCCCACAGCTTGTAGCTTGAATCATGGGCATTCTAGATTGTAATGCTTTATCTAAAATTTCCCATCCCTTTGGAAGTTCTTTCATCCATTCTTGATATACAAAAGGGATATCATCGCCATAATAATTACGAATATACCATAAGGCTTGTCGCCAGGGTTCAGAAACAGCCTTTTCTCCACCAGGCAATGGAGCCGCATGAATATGTGCCAATCTCTGATATTGATTGCCTTTACAAAGGAGAAATTCTCCCCCCCATATAGTCCCATCTGGTCCATAGCCAGTACCATCCATAGCAATCCCTAGTACAAGCCCTCTTAAATTATGTTCCGCCATAACAGACGCTATATGAGCATGATGATGCTGAACAGGTACAACAGAAAGATGGAAACTTTCGCCTATTCTTTCACCCAACCGAGAAGAGAAAAACTGGGGGTGACTATCTATGATAATTTTATCTGGTTGTACAGAAAATAAACTCTTGTAACGTTTAATAGTCCATTCTAGTGTTTCATGAGTTGATATATTTTCTAAATCACCAATATGTGGACCTACAAGAATTTCACTACCTTTATTCATAGCAAAAGCATTTTTCAAATCACTACCCATTGCTAATATCGACGAATTATCTAAACCTTCACAATGAATAGGTTCAGGCACATAACCACGACTGCGACGAATAAATCGAGGTTTATTATTAATCACCACCACCACTGAATCGTCAAGGGGCGCATAGATTTCACGATTATGAACGAGGAAATAATCTGCTACCTCACCTAGTTCATTAAACGCTTGATCGTCGTTATATAATACGGAATCACCGCTTCTGTTACCACTGGTCATAACCCATGCCGCATCAGAAGGTAATAACACCTCATGCATTGGTGAATAAGGCAACATAACACCTAACATACGATTATCAGGAGCCACATAAGAGCTCAAATGGACAGAACTATTATGATTTTTTTCTAATAACACAATAGGACGTTCCATCCCCGTCAATATATCTAGTTCTACATCATTAATATGTACTAACTCAATCGCCATATCTAGAGTTCCCACCATTATTGCTAATGGTTTATGCGGCCTATTCTTCCGCTTACGTAAGCGTTGTACAGCAGCGTCATTTCTAGCATCGCAAACCAGATGATACCCGCCTACACCTTTTATTGCGATAATACTACCTTCATTAATTAATTCCCGCGTAGTATTCCATATATTCACTGTATCCACAGCCTTGCGATCTGGCTTATACAATGTATATTGAGGGCCACAGCGAGAGCATGCGTTTGGCTCTGCTCTATAGCGGCGCCCTTCTATATCTTCATATTCAGCCTTACATTCTTCACACATGGGAAACTCGTTCATCGTCGTCCGTTCCCGATCATAGGGCAAAGATTTGATAATCGTATACCTTGGTCCGCAATTTGTACAATTGATGAAAGGATATTCCTTTCTACGTTTATCTTGTTGTAACTCTTTAAGGCAATCATTACAAGGCGCTGTATCGGCACTAATAAATGTACTCACGGATTCACCTAATGGAGATGGCTGTACAACAAAATCACTTTCATGCATATTAAGTGTAAGATGCTGTACAGTTTGACTAGTAATGCGACATAAACGAGGTTGCTCCTCTTGAACAGCATCTAAGAATAACTGCAATTCACCTAGAAAACCTTGAATTTCAACATACACACCTTGACTATCATTATATACAAAACCTGTTAATCCTAGGGAATGGGCCAACATAGAAACAAGGGGCCGGAATCCGACCCCTTGAACTATACCGGTATAGCGAATTCCCCAGCGTTCTGTAGTTTGATTACTATTTTGGTTCATATAAACTCCTACTATACTCGGAGAATCAAGTGTAATTAACCTAATGCAACAGGAATACTTCCATCAATACCAGCTTGTTCTAATTCGGCTTGAATCATAATAGCACATTCGATGCGTTTCTTCTGTAAACGACAACCAAATTCATAAGGTGTTTCTAGATCGCCACCTAATGTAATGTTGTTAGCATGACAACCACCGGAACAGAAGAATTTCGCCCAACATTCAGCACAAGTTGGTTTGGAGAATACATGTGTATTGCGGAAATCTTTAGGAATTTCTGTATTTTGTAAACCATCATACACATTACCAAGCACGTATCCATCTTTACCTACAAATTGGTGACATGGGTAAATATCGCCATTAGGTACGACTGCCATATATTCATGACCTGCCCCACAACCGCGAAGGCGTTTCGCCATACATGGCCCACGATATAAATCCATGCGGAAGTGGAAGAAGTTAAACTTCTCACCCCAGCCTTCTAACTGGCGTTGTAAATAAATATCTGCTAATTTTTCATATTCTTTCTCTAGAGCTGGCCAATCTTCTTCACGAAGCACATAGTCCCCTTCTTCACCGACAACAGGCTCCATGGACAAATGCTCAAAGCCAAGATCAGACATTGCCATAACGTCTTTAGTAAAGTCTAAGTTTTTATGTGTATACGTACCACGTACATAGTATTCAAGACCGTGACGCTGTTTTACAGCATTGACAAGATTCTTTGCAATATATTTATAGGATTCAGCACCACTACCCGCTACAGGTCGCATCGCATTATGAACGGATTCACGACCATCCAAAGATAATACAA
>CAKQBP010000063.1 GCA_934216375.1 uncultured Veillonella sp. | reverse complement strand
AATAGTCTATACAAATATATTTGATGATTATGATATATAGATTGAAGGGGGCATTCACGTGATTGAAGAATCCCTACACGCTATACAGCAGCGCATGGCCGATGCTATGGCGCGTGTTGGTCGCGTAGATACAGCATTATTAGTGGCGGTTACAAAGAACCACCCTGTGTCGGCTGTGGAAGAGGTCGCACGGCTCGGTGTCACTCATGTAGGGGAAAATCGAGTACAAGAGGCCAAAGAAAAACAGCTAACCTATAAGGGGCCACAATTAACATGGCATTTGATTGGTCATTTACAGGTCAATAAGGTGCGCCAAGCGGTTCCTATGTTTGATTTAATTCATTCTGTAGACAGCCGTAAATTATTAGATGAAATCGAAAAGGTTGCTGCAAAGCACGATAAAATACAAGATGTATTACTGCAAGTCAATGTGGCCCGCGAAGCTTCTAAAACGGGAATGACCGTCGAAGAGTTTCCAGAAATACGAGATTATGCAAAAACATTGCCTCATGTACGCGTAAGGGGCTTGATGTGTATGGCGCCATTTTTCGATGATCCACAGGAAGCTCGTCCAATCTTTCGCGTAGCGAATGCCTTGTTTGAGGATATGAAACGCTACTTTGAAGAAGGGCAGATTCAATATTTATCTATGGGGATGACTCATGACTTTGAGGTCGCTTTGGAAGAAGGGGCTAACATCGTTCGTGTAGGCACAGCAATTTTTGGGGAACGTGTATATTATTAAGGTTCGGGTTACCTGATAATCGGAAGCGTTAATTGTATTAGGAGGAAATCCAAATGGCATTGGGAGATTATTTAGACAAAGCAAAAAACTTATTCTTAGGCAGAACTGATGATGACTATGAATATGATGATTACGAATACGAAGATGAAGAGGAATACGAAGCTGAACCTACCCCAGTAGCAACAGCGGCTCCCGTGTCCGGCGCATCTGAATTTCATCCACGCAAGGTAGGAGGCCAATCTACGATGACACAACGTCCAACAGCTATGAAAGTAGTTGTAATTGAACCAAAAGTATTTGAAGATTCTGAAAATATTACACATCAATTGCGCGACATGCGTCCTGTATTGATTAATTTTGAAAATACAGACCCTCATGAAGCAGCTCGTATTGTAGATTTCGTATCTGGTGCGACCTATGCATTGGATGGCAAATTGGAAAAAGTAGGTAAAGACATTTTCATGTGTGTACCTGTAAATATTTCCATTGATTATAATGACAATGAAAGCAACACAACTGAGCAAAACGAATATTCTTGGGAAAACAAATAATCTCTCTATAAATGGTGGTGATAACTATGTTAGGTAAAACCCTATGTATAGGCGTTGGCTCAATGGGGGGCGCTCTATTGCGCGGTGCATTACAGCATGGTGTGTTGAAAGCCTGTGATACACACATTCTAGTGCGTCGCGAAGAACAATGTAAGGCTCTTGCAGAGGAGCTTGGTGTAGTAGGTTTTACTACATTGCCTAATGTAAACGAGTACAACACTATTCTATTGGCTGTGAAACCACAAGTGTTACCATCTGTGTTAGAGACTTTAAAAGAAGTACCTTATGGGACTGTTATGATTTCTGTTGCCGCAGGCGTCACATTAGATACTCTTGATGCGGCGATTCCACAAGCTAACTGGTTTAGAGCTATGCCAAATACACCGGCTTCTATTGGTGCGGGGATGACGGCACTTGCCGGGGATGATGTGAATACTGACCTAGGTCGTGCTGTACAAGCCTTATTTGAGGCTGTAGGCGAGGTAGCAGTGGTGAGCGAAGCCGATTTAGATCGCTTAGGCGCACTATCTGGTGCGGGTCCTGGCTATATGTTTGTCATCCTTGATGCATTAGCTGATGCGGGGGTTCGCATTGGTTTGCCACGCCAGTTGGCCATAAAGGCGGCGGCTCAAACGATGTACGGTGCAGGTAAGATGGCTCTTGAAAGTGGCAATCATCCTGCAGTACTAAGAGATCAAGTGACGAGCCCTGGTGGCACAACCATTGCGGGTATTGGTGCCATGGAAAAAGGTGGACTTCGCAGTGCTCTCCAAGACGGCGTAGTAGCATGTCTTGCTCGGTCGAATGAATTGGGGAAATAATTTTGGCAGATACTAGTAAATTAATTCGATATTTTGAAGCCAGTGGCAGCGGTGAGGAAGCTCGTCGCATGCTTGATTTGGCTGAGCAGGTTGTTAAAGGTCGCCCCTATCGCGTGGCGGATTTTACGAGCCCTGCAGGTCTTGTCATTGCAGACGCAATCAAGGCTAATTACCCACAGTTAACAGTTAAAACTGACGGTGGCTATAAAGGGGCGGAACGGATTCGTATCGCTTTTGTAGACAGCGATTTTAACGGTACTGTGGATATGGGTATTCGCGCTCTTAAGGTGAATTGGGACCCTCGGTTCCGATTGCTCACTCACCGCGATGTGCTAGGCTCCTTGATGGGCCTCGGCATTGATCGCTCCAAATTTGGGGACGTTATCGTCCAGCAAGGGGGCGCTCAGATTATGGTGGATGAAAGCGTGGCTGATTTCGTAATTCAAAACTTTACGAAAATTGCTATGGTTTCCGTATCTGTAGAGTCTATTGAGTTATCAGATATTGCACCAAAAGAAGAAAAAATTAAAGAAGTCCGCACTACAGTCGCTTCCTTGCGTTTAGATGCGGTAGCAAGCTCTGGATTTAGTGTATCTCGCACTAAATTGGTGAGTGCTATCAATGCGGGCTTATTACAAGTAAACTGGCAACCAGCTAAGGGGGCATCCCAAGAGGTTAAAGAAGGGGATGTCATTTCCATGCGTGGTCGTGGCCGAATGAAGGTAGAAGCTATTACAGGTACCTCTCGTAAAGGGCGTATCGGCGTATATCTGAAACGATTTATGTAGGCAGTTAAAAATCGGCTTGACCATCAAGCCGATTTTTTTGTATATAGTAGGACAGCCATGGTATCCATAACATTTCAACCTACAACTGAAGATATAATCCTATTCGTAGGCGGCGGAGAAGTAGCGGAACGACGGATGCAACTCTTTATTGACGAGCCTTGTAATATTGTCGTTATCGCTCCTGCTGTAACGGATACGATTAGTCAATGGGCAAAGGACAAGCGCATCATATGGTGGGACCGTGCTTTCACCAGTGATGACGAACAATTCATTATAACGAGCAGTTTATTCTTTATCTGCACAGATAATCATGAGTTAAACGATACCTTGTATGAGCTAGGAAAAAAACATCGAGTGTGGACCAACCGTAGTGATGACCCGAGTGCTTGTAAATTTACGGTACCATCATCCCTGGAACTAGGTGATCTTCATATTGCTATTAGTGCTAACAACGTAGGGCCTCGTATCAATCGTCTCGTACGACAAGATATGATGAATCGTTATGGGCAGTTGCAAAAGGCTATGCCTAGACTTAAAATATTTAGAGAAGAAGTAAAGTTACTGCTTCCTACTCCAGAGGCTCGACAGAAATTTTGGCGAGACAATCTGACGGTAGAAACATTTGAAGCCATTCTCAAGGGAGAGTGGACGATTATAGAGGAGAAACTGAACCATGCAATTAGTGGTATTAGGTCTAAATCATAGAAGTGCCGCTGTAGAGGTGCGTGAACGTTTCTCGTTTGATAAAGACGAGGTAGTTGCCGCACTAAACCGCCTCTATGAATTTGACTGTGTATCAGAATGCGTTATATTATCCACCTGTAATAGAACGGAAATTTACGCTGCTTTAGAAGGTGTAGAATTCCCTAAGGATTACATGTTGGCAGTGTTAAAAGACTTAAAAGGAGCGGATCATATCGATGAAGATGCATTCTTTTTCTACGAAGAACGAGATTGTATTGAACATCTATTCCGCGTGTCTGCTAGTCTTGATTCCCTTGTGTTAGGGGAAGGCCAAATCTTGAGCCAATTAAAAGGGGCTTATATTCAGGCTTATAGCGCAGGCTGTACGGGAACAATTTTTAATATTTTATTCCAACGAGCTATTAGCGTTGGTAAAAAGGTACGTACTAATACGGGCATTGCTAATACGCCTGTATCTGTTAGTTACACGGCGGTCAATCTTGCGGAGGACAGTTTAGATAAGCCATTATCCGAAGCTACAGTACTTATTTTGGGTGCTGGTACGATGAGTGAATTGACAGCTACTCATTTACAAGCGAAGGGTGTAAAAACGATTTTCGTATCTAATAGAACCTTTGCTAAGGCTGAAATGTTAGCGGAACGCTTTAATGGTAAAGCTGTTAAGCTCGATAACTTTGTAGAGTATGCTAAAGATGCGGATATTCTTATCACATCTACAGGGGCACCGCATTATATTATTACTGAAAAAGAAGCGAAGAAAATTACGACTCTTCGCAAGGGTGAACCAATCGTTATGATCGATATAGCGGTACCTCGTGATATCGATCCTGCGGTGGCAGATTTGGACGGTATTTACCTATTTAATATTGACTCTCTTGAAAGTGTAGTAGAAGAAAATAAGGCGCAGCGCGAAGAAGAAGCTCGTCGTGCGGAGCCTATTATTCATGATGCTATTGAAGAGTTATTGGATAAGTTGAGCTATTTAACAGTGCGTCCTATGATGGCATTGCTCACAGAAAAGGCTGAGCGCATTCGCCGTCGTGAATTACATCGCGCATTAGCTAAATTGCCAGATATTTCCGATAAGGAACGCCGTGTTATGGACTCTATGAGTCGCATGATTATTCGCAAAATGTTGCGTGAACCGATGATTCACTTCAACGAAATCGCTGGTACAGAGGAAGAAGGCTTGTACTGGGATTTATTCAAAGATATGTTTAATCTTGAGAAAGAAGGCTAATGCCATGAGAGATCATATTCGAATCGGCACGCGAAAAAGTGCCCTTGCCCTGTG
Source organism: uncultured Veillonella sp. (assembly GCA_934216375.1). GTDB lineage: Bacteria > Bacillota > Negativicutes > Veillonellales > Veillonellaceae > Veillonella. Next base: position 2,543 of record CAKQBP010000063.1, on the reverse strand, counting down.
GCAGGCTGAACATATTAGTGCAGAATTACAACGTCTGTACCCAAATATTACGGTAGAGCTGGTTCACTTTAATACAAAAGGTGACCGTATCCTAGAGAAACCACTGGCTCAAGTTGGTGGTAAAGGTTTATTTACTGCTGAATTAGAAGAGGCTATGCATGCAGGCGACATCGACATCGCCGTACATAGCTTAAAGGATATGCCTACAGAGTTGCCAGAAGGCCTTACTCTTGGTGCCATCTCCGCTCGTGAAGTGCCGTATGATGCACTAGTGAGTCCCGTGTATAAAACACTAGACAAATTGCCACAAGGCGCTCGCGTTGGTACCAGTAGTTTACGCCGGCAAGCACAGCTATTACATGTCCGACCTGACCTAAAGGTAGAGGTGATTCGCGGTAATGTGCAGACTCGTTTGAGCAAAATTGAAACGGAAAAGCTAGACGGTGTTATCTTGGCTCAAGCAGGCCTTAAGCGATTGGGTTTAGAAGACCAAATTACACAAGTCTTCAAGGCCGATGAAATGATTCCTGCCGTTGGACAAGGGGCACTCGCTATCGAGTGTCGTGCCGACGATACGGAAATGCTTGACATGTTGGATCCTATCAACGACGAAGCAACGCGCTATGCCGTTGAAGGGGAGCGCAGTTTCTTGCGTCAATTAAATGGTGGTTGCCAAGTGCCAATGGGCGTACATGGTACCATCAATAAAGGTCAATTGACTTTAAAGGCTATGATTGCATCCCTCGATGGAAAAACTGTGTACGAAGGGGAAATCTCTGGCCCTGCTAAAAAGGGAGAAATCCTTGGAAAAAACCTTGCAAAAGCTTTATACGAAGAAGGGGGCAAACGCATTGTGGATGCTCTCATAGAGGAAGGAATTATAAAATGACAGGTATGGTATATCTAATTGGTGCGGGCCCTGGCGATGTTAAACTTATCACTGTAAAAGGTCGTGAATGCATCGAAAAGGCAGATGTAATTGTATATGATTATTTAGCGGATGCTCATCTGTTAGAATGGGCACGTCCAGATGCTGAATTGATTTACGCTGGTAAGCAATGTAAAGATCACACAATGCATCAATGGGAAATCAATGAGCTATTAGTCCAAAAAGGTAAAGAAGGCAAAATTGTGGCGCGTTTAAAAGGCGGGGATCCACTCGTATTTGGTCGCGGCGGTGAAGAAGCGATGGCTCTTGGTGAAGCCGGTGTACCATTTGAATTCGTGCCAGGTGTAACATCTCCAATCGCAGCGCCTGCTTATGCAGGGATTCCTGTAACGCAAAGAGCTATGGCCACATCTTTTGCGGTGGTAACAGGTCATGAGGATCCTACAAAAGCAGTATCCGGTATCCATTGGGAAGGACTTGCTACGGCGGTAGATACACTTTGCTTTGTAATGGGTGTCGGCAACTTGCCTGTCATTGCCGAAAAGCTGATGGCCCATGGCCGGGCAGCCTCTACACCAGTAGCACTTGTTCGGTGGGGAACAAAACCAGTACAAGAGGTATTGGTTTCTACCCTTGAACATGTCGTTGAAGATGTAGCAAAGGCGCAATTGAAAGCGCCAGCTATCATCGTAGTAGGTGATGTTGTCAACCTTCGTGAAAAATTACAATGGTTCGATAATAAACCTTTATTCGGCAAAACTGTCGTAGTCACACGCGCTCGCTCCCAAGCAAGTGCATTCCGCGAAAAATTAGCGGCTCAAGGCGCAAATGTAGTGGAAGCAGCGGCAATCAAAACATCTCCATTGGAATTGTTTGAGGAAGATAAACGTATCATTAATAATACAAAACAATACCAATGTATCGTATTCACATCTGGTGAAGGGGTTCGCTACTTCTTCGATGCTCTATATAAAGAAGGCAAAGATACACGTGCTTTAGGTAATTCTAAAGTGGCGGCTATCGGCTGTGCTACGGCTCGTGAACTTCAAAAATATGGCATCGTACCGGATATCATTCCTGTAGACTACAAGGCTGAATCTGCTGTGGAGGCTCTTGAAGAAGAACTCAGTGCAGGGGATTCTGTATTATTGATTCAACCAAAGGTAGCACGCGATGTGATTCCACGTTGCTTGCGTCACCGCAATATGAATGTAGATATCTTGCGCTTATACGAAACGACACAAGATACATCTCAACAAGAAGCATTAGTAACAGCGTTAACAGAAGGCAATGTAGATTATATTACCTTCACAAGCTCCTCTACTGTAACAAATACAATCCAATTATTGGGGGACAATGCACTAGAGCTATTAGGCAAAACTAAAGTGGCTTGCATCGGTCCAATTACGGCTGCTACGGCTATGAGTGCAGGTCTTAAACCGGCTATCATTAGCGATGTATATACAACAGATGGCTTAGTAAATGCTATTGTAAAAGACATTTAGGAGGATTACATGTACGATTTAACATACCGTCCTCGCCGCTTGCGTATCAATCCAGAAATGCGTGATTTGGTACGCGAAACGACACTCGACGTAACTGATTTAATTTATCCATTATTTATCGTTCCTGGTGAAGGTATCAAAAAAGAAAT
>CAKQBP010000062.1 GCA_934216375.1 uncultured Veillonella sp. | reverse complement strand
CAGTCGGTAACACTCATTCTCGCCTTACCGTTTGCAGCCTTGATGGTTATCATGTGCTACAGCTTATGGCAGGGATTATTGACAGATACGCAATACTTTAACACAAAACTTTCAACCACATCCACCTACTGGGACAGCAAGAACTGGAAGCAAGGTCTTGCTAAAATACTCAATCAAACGCAGTCAGAAGATGTTATCTCCTTTATGAAAACGACAGCACTACCTGCTATGTATCAGCTCAATAAAGAATTGACCGAAGAGTACGGATTAACTACGAGAATTGACAAATATTTCAACAGTAACGACGCCTCCGTAGAGTTAACCATCGAAAAAGAATCAATGCGCAACTTTACCTACGGCATCAAGCTCGTTACGCAAGAGGTATCAGATCATCTCATTGAAGATCCTAACATTCCTCACATTACTGAAAGCACCAACGCAATTCCTATGACATATTTCAGTGACGGGCGCGCCGGATACGATGCGCAGTATATGACACGGGAGGATATCATTACCGATATCATTCGACAGTACGAACGATATCTTACTTTATCGGATGACGTCGGTTATGACATCATGTCTCATGACGCGGAAGAAACAGCTGAATAGTTTTCATACCACAACCTTAACAAAGTATCATTTTATTTAACAAACTGATACTAACACATATCATGAAGCCCTCAATTTATATAGACCTATAATTATAGAGACATATAATCATAGAGCTCATACATATATATCTCTCAAACCAATAATTCCCCATAACAAAAGGGTGCACCTCGCGGGTGCACCCTTTTTTATTCTGTCGCACAGTATCAATAATGCAACAAGTCTATACAATTATATATAGCCTAATGGCCGCTCCGAAGCAATTAATCTTCAGACATAACCTCTTCCGTAATATCAATGATTTCAGGTGTATTTTTTACAACTTCAATCTTACGGTAACGACTCATGCCTGTACCAGCAGGAATCAACTTACCGATAATTACGTTTTCTTTTAAGCCCAATAATGGATCGATTTTACCCTTGATGGCAGCGTCGGTAAGAACACGTGTTGTTTCTTGGAAGGACGCAGCGGACAAGAAGGAGTCCGTTGCCAAAGCGGCTTTCGTAATACCCAATAGCGTGCGTTTGCCTGTAGCATTTTCACGACCATTGAGGGTAAGACGACGGTTTTCTTCGTCAAAGGTATTAACGTCCACCATATCCCCTGGAAGCATATCCGCATCGCCAGCTGTTTCAATTTTAACTTTATGAAGCATTTGACGAACGATAACTTCGATATGTTTATCGTTAATTTCTACACCTTGGGATTTGTATACTTTTTGTACTTCGTATACGAGGTAACGTTGAGTTGCTTCAGTACCCATTACACGCATGATGTCATGAGGATTGATAGACCCCTCTGTCAAACGAGCGCCCAAGGATACCACATCACCGTCTTTAACGATAATACGAGAACCATAAGGGATGAGGTAATCGAGTTCAACACCATCTTCACCAGTGATAAAGATAGTATTTGTACCTTTTTTACTTTCATTAGGTACAACGCGAACTGTACCTTCGTTTTCTGCGATGATAGCATTACGTTTTGGTTTACGAGCTTCGAACAATTCTTCGACACGTGGCAAACCTTGTGTAATATCGTCACCTGCGACACCACCAGTATGGAACGTACGCATTGTCAACTGAGTACCAGGTTCACCGATGGATTGTGCCGCAATGATACCTACAGCTTCACCAACTTGAACTTGGTTGCCAGTTCCTAGATCACGACCATAACACTTGCGACATACGCCATACGGGCTACGGCAAGTTAATACGGAACGGATTTTTACTGTTTCATAGTGTTTTACAACTTCATCAGCTAACGCCTCTGTGATTTCACCGTTAAGAGGAACGATGACTTCGCCAGTTTCCTTATTAACTAATTCTTCAGCTGCAATACGACCTACGATACGGTCTTTTAATGGCTCGATAACACCAGTGCCTTCAACGATAGCTTCCACTTCAATACCGTGGATTTCATTGTTGCGTACTTGTACTTCTTTTACATCGGAGTTAAGAATCGCTTCGATGCCTTCTTCGGTGAGACGTGTATCAGCTGGGAAAATTTCTACCCCTTCGCTGTCAACGATTGCTTGTACAGTATCCTTATTCAACATATTTTGAACCATAGTTTCTTTCAATGTTGCACGGATGCTATCGTCGCTTTCACCAAGAATAATTTTTTGAACCAAGTTAGTATGGTTAATATCGCTATCAGAACCCAAATGTGCACCACGCAATGCAATAGATGTAACACCGGCTTCAGCAATATCAGCCAAGCATTGTTCGTCTAAGATAGTTTCAGCAGGTACAACCAGTTCCCCTGTTTCAGCGTTCACTACATCTTTATCTAGAACACGACCAATGAGCTTATCTTTAAGCAATTCTAATGCTTGACGTGAAGATGTTGCCAAACGAGCACGTTCACGAACGAGATCGATACCTACAACGTCACAATCATCCTCACGAACGATTACGTCTTGAGATACGTCAACAAGACGACGAGTCAAGTAACCAGAGTCAGCTGTACGAAGCGCTGTATCGGCCAAACCTTTACGAGCACCATGAGAGGATGTAAAGTAATCCAATACAGTCAAACCTTCTTTAAAGTTTGCTTTGATTGGTAAGTCGATAATACGACCAGATGGATCGGCCATCAAACCACGCATACCAGCAAGCTGACGAATCTGTTGTTTATTACCACGGGCACCAGAGATAGCCATCATGTAAACAGGGTTGAATCCATCTTTGTCGCACGCCATGTTATCCATCATCGCATCGGTAACATCTTCTGTTGCCTTTGTCCATAATTGGATAGTTTTACGATAACGTTCTTCTTCTGTAATAAGACCACGACGGTACATACGAGATACTTTTTCTACCTCTTGCTCCGCTGTATCTAACAAACTAGTTTTAACTTCTGGTACTTTAATATCAGCAATAGCTACAGTCATACCTGCACGACGTGCAAAGGAGTAACCCAAGGACTTAATGCGGTCCAAAAGTTCTGCAGTCTTTTCATTACCAAACAATTGGAAACATTGATCAACCAATTTACCAACTGTTTTCTTATCCATAACCTTACCTAATGTGTAAATGCCATCTTCACGTTTCTCATATTGCCACAATTCTGGGAATAAAGCATTGTTGAAGATCAAGCGACCTGCTGTTGTTTCTACACGGCCATGATCAGGTAAACGGATATAAAGAATATCTTGCAAACCAATGATATGAGACTCATAGGCAAGCATAACTTCATCATAGGTAGCAAATGTTTTTGCTTTATCACGAGTATCTTCGCGTACAACTGTTAGGTAGTATGTACCTAAGATCATATCTTGAGAAGGTACTGCTACTGGCTTACCATCCTTAGTGGACAAAATATTATGGCTAGAAAGCATCAATGTACGAGCTTCCGCTTGTGCTTCTACGGACAATGGTAAGTGACACGCCATTTGGTCACCGTCAAAGTCGGCATTGAACGCTGTACATACTAATGGATGCAATTTGATAGCACGGCCTTCCCAAAGGATTGGTTCGAAGGCTTGAATACCAAGTCTATGCAATGTAGGGGCACGGTTCAAGAGAACTGGATGTTCTTTGATTACCTCTTCTAAGGATTCCCATACGCCAGGGCCGATTCTTTCGACTTGGCGTTTAGCGGCCTTAATATTGGATGCTTGACCACGTTCTACCAAGCGTTTCATAACGAACGGTTTGAACAATTCCAATGCCATTTCTTTTGGTAAACCACATTGGTGCATTTTAAGTTCAGGACCTACTACGATTACGGAACGACCGGAGTAGTCAACACGTTTACCGAGCAAGTTTTGACGGAAACGACCTTGTTTACCTTTAAGCATATCGGATAAAGATTTCAATGGGCGGTTACCAGGACCTGTAACAGGACGACCGCGACGGCCATTATCAATCAATGCATCAACCGCTTCTTGAAGCATGCGTTTTTCGTTGCGCACGATGATATCAGGAGCACCCAAGTCGAGTAAACGTTTTAAACGGTTGTTACGGTTGATAACACGACGGTATAAATCGTTGAGGTCAGATGTAGCAAAGCGGCCACCATCTAATTGGACCATAGGACGCAATTCAGGTGGGATTACAGGAACGATGTCCATAATCATCCATTCTGGACGGTTCCCAGATTGACGGAATGCTTCTACTACTTCCAAACGACGAACTGCACGGATTTTACGTTGACCACTAGCAGTGTTCAACTCTTCGCGCAATTCAGCATTCAATGCTTCAAGATCAAGTTCTGATAAGAGAGCTTTTACCGCTTCAGCACCCATGTCGATACATGCGAAGAGGACCTCTTCAGCAGCGCCTAATTCATAGCGTTCTTCACGAGTTAATTCTTCGTATTCCTTATCAGCTTCTGGTATTGTTGCATCATCACGAAGAGCCGCATTATAGCGCTCTTTACGTTGTGCTTCACGAACAATAGCTAAACGTTCATTACGTTGAGCTACTGTTTCGATTACGACGGATTTACCACCGATAGTATAACCGTCTTCATTAAATTGAGCTTCGTATTCGCGGTATTCTTGCTCGGACAACAATTGACGTTTTGTCAATGGTGTACCAGCTGGATCTACTACGATGTAGGAAGCAAAGTATAATACGCGTTCCAAAGAACGTGGTGATATGTCAAGGATAAGACCCATACGGGATGGGATTCCTTTGAAGTACCAAATGTGAGATACAGGAGTAGCCAATTGAATATGGCCCATACGTTCACGACGTACTTTCGCACGAGTAACCTCTACACCACATTTGTCGCAGACTACGCCTTTATGGCGGATGCGTTTATATTTGCCGCAGTGACATTCCCAGTCCTTTGTTGGTCCAAAAATGCGTTCACAGAATAGACCATCACGTTCTGGCTTCAACGTACGGTAGTTAATTGTTTCAGGTTTCTTAACTTCCCCATGAGACCAGGATAAAATCTGCTCTGGAGAGGCTAAACCGATTCGCATGGAATCGAATTCATTTACGTCTAGCACTACTATCGCTCCCTTCCTTATAGATAGTTTTAGTCTTCATCGTTAGAGGAATCGCCCATTGGGTACGCCAATTGGCTAAGAATATCATCTTCACCGCCGTTATCAGCTGGTAATTCTTCCTCTTCCTCTACTTCTGGTTCTACTACAGTTACTTCATCAGTTTCTACAGCACTGCCTTCCATAACTTCTTCAATACCAGTTTCTACCACCTCATCTTCGTCCTCAAGTTCTTTCATAACAACTTCTTCTTGATCTTCGTTCAAGATTTTTACATCGAGACCGATACTTTGAAGTTCTTTAAGCAATACCTTGAAGGACTCAGGTACACCTGGTTCAGGGATGTTTTCGCCTTTAACGATTTTTTCGTATGCTTTCACACGACCAACAACGTCGTCAGACTTAACAGTTAATAGCTCTTGAAGGGTATAGGCTGCGCCATATGCTTCTAGAGCCCAAACTTCCATTTCCCCGAAACGTTGGCCACCGAACTGAGCTTTACCGCCCAAAGGTTGTTGTGTAACAAGGGAGTACGGACCTGTAGAACGAGCATGGATTTTGTCATCAACCAAATGATGGAGTTTAAGCATGTAAACGTAACCAACAGTAACGCGATTATCCATCGGTTCACCAGTACGACCATCATATAGCACGGTTTTACCATCATCAGGACGACCTGCAATCGCCAATGTTTCGAATACGTCCTTTTCGTGAGCACCATCAAATACAGGTGTAGCAATATGAATACCTGCTACATCTGGTTTTGGCATGCCATATTTGTCAAAATCATAGCCAAGGCTTTCCAACTCTTTGCGAATTTCAACGCGTTTTTCTTCAGCAGAGTGAATGTTGTTAAGCGTATTCTTGACTTTGCTAATTGCCTCTAATTCTTCTACAAGCGCAGGATCCATTTCAGGAGCCTCTTCTTCAGAATCAAAGAATTCTACATGAAGTGCATTGTATTTAGCTTCAATAGCTTTAAGTTCTTGGTAACGAGCTTCGCCACCCATAGCGTCCAATTTCTTTTGCGCCGCTTTTTCTACATGTTTTAGAATTTTAGTTTTCAAAGTAATGATTTGTTCATTTTCTTCGAAATGATTTACGGTTACATCTTCTGCAACTTTCGCTTCCAATTCTTCAATTTGAGCATAAAGGTCGCGGATTGCATCGATTTGTTCCCAGTAAGACGCATCAGTACGAGCTTCTTTCAACACGTTTTGAATGTGAAGGTCTGTAGCTTTGATTTTCATACCTAAGCCTTGAACAGCCCAACCCAAGTGAGTTTCAAGAACCTGACCGATATTCATACGAGAAGGTACGCCCAATGGGTTCAATACGATTTGTACTGGAGTACCATCTGGAAGGAATGGCATATCTTCTTTTCTCATAACGCGAGAAACGACACCTTTATTACCATGACGGCCCGCCATTTTATCGCCTTCATGAATCTTACGTTTTTGAGCGATATATACGCGAACAAGTTTATTTACACCTGGTTGTAATTCGTCGCCATTTTCACGAGTGAAAACTTTAACGTCTACAACTTTACCAGATTCGCCATGAGGCACGCGCAAGGAGGTGTCACGAACTTCACGTTCTTTATCGCCAAAGATAGCGCGCAATAAACGTTCCTCTGGAGTAAGTTCAGTTTCACCTTTTGGCGTAGCTTTACCTACGAGGATATCGCCAGGATGTACTTCTGCACCAATGCAAATAATACCTTCTTCATCCAAATTTTTAAGTGTATCGTCACCAGTATTAGGCAATTCACGAGTGATTTCTTCAGCGCCTAATTTAGTGTCGCGCGCATCACATTCGTATTCTTCAATATGAATAGATGTATAGATATCTTCTTTGCAAAGTTCTTCACTAAGCAAGATAGCATCCTCGTAGTTATAACCTTCCCAAGGCATGAACGCTACAAGAACGTTATACCCCAATGCCAATTCACCGCCATCAGTAGCAGGACCGAAATTTATTCAAACGATATGTGTCAACACGACCGTCGCTATCACGAAGAACGTGGATTTCATTACCCCAGCAACGTACAACTTTACCCGCTTCACGCGCTAATACGCAAACGCCGGAGTCAGTAGCTGCTGTATATTCCATACCAGTACCAACAAGTGGTGCTTGAGCACGCAAGAGTGGCACCGCTTGACGTTGCATGTTCGCCCCCATCAAAGCACGATTAGCATCGTCATTTTCAAGGAATGGAATCATAGCTGTACCAATGGATACAACTTCTTTTGGACTTACGTCCATATAGTCAACCTTATCAGGTGTAACTTCTAATACGTCATGACCACGACGACAAGCTACGTGTTCAGTTGTGAAGTAGCCTTCCTCATCAAGTGGGGAGTTCGCTTGGGCAATTGTCATGCCTTCTTCTTCATCTGCTGTCATGTATACTACGCTATCAGATACGCGT